>CAYNFN010000075.1:0-8411 GCA_964396485.1 uncultured Alcaligenaceae bacterium | reverse complement strand
CTGCAGTACCGAAAAGGGCAGGTCGTTGAGCTGTGTCATCGCGTGATCGTAGACTCCAGACGCCACGGCACCGGAACCGGGGGATAGTGTACCAATTCCAGCAGCCGGCACGTGAACTCGGCACGCGGGATTTCGCGGGCGCCGAAGGACGCGAGGTGGGCGGTGTTCATCTGGCAGTCGATGACGCCGAAGTCCCAGTGCTCCAGTTGCCGCGCCAGCGCCACAAACGCGACCTTGGAGGCGTCGCTGACGCGGGTGAACATGGACTCGCCGAAGAATGCGCGGCCGAGCGCGACGCCGTACAGGCCGCCCACTAGTTCGCCGTCGAGCCAGGTCTCCACCGAGTGCGCGAACCCGCCGCGATGAAGGGCAGCGTAGGCGTCGGCCATCTCGTCAGTAATCCAGGTGCCGGACTCCCTGCGCCGCGGCTGCCGGCAACCCTCGATAACGTCGTCAAAAGCGGTATCGGCGCGCACTTCGAAGCGCGCGTTGCGCATCGTGCGCGCCAGCGAGCGCGAGACCTTCAGTTCGGCCGGGAACAGGACCATGCGCGGATCGGGGCTCCACCACAGGATCGGCTGGTCGTCGGCGAACCAGGGGAAGATGCCGTTGCGGTAGGCTTCCAGCAGCCTGGGCAGCGACAGGTCGGCGCCGGCGGCGAGCAGGCCGTTGGGTTCCGCGAGTGCGCGCTCAACCTCGGGAAAAGGATCGCCGTAGCCCAGCCAGGGAATCAAGGTGCGATAAGCGCACGCTCAGAAAACTTTGTCGGGGTTCTTGCTGATGAGTCCGCAGGCCACGCGGGGGCCGGAGTTGCCGGCCGGCTGGGATTTCAGATCGTCAGGGCCGCCATGCACGATCACGGCGCGACCGGTGATGCTGTTGGCGTCGGTGCCCAGCGTGATCCCGGTCACCTCGATGGACGCGTTCGCGAAGCCGTTGGCGTCGGCGCGCAGGTTGCCGAGATCGCCGCCGTGACGAACCGCGCCGACCTGGCCGCCGTGCTTGCCGCCGGATGGATTGAAATGCGCGCCGGCGCTGGAGGCATCGGCGGCGCTGCAGTTGCCTTTCTCGTGGATATGGAAGCCGTGTGTGCCGTTGGCCGCGAGCCCGGAGATTTTGGCTTCGACCATCACCATCTCGCCTTTCTGGGTGAAGTTGACGGTGCCGCTCACCGAATTTCCCTTGGTGGGCGCCAGCACCGCGGTGGCGGAGGGACTCCTGGTGAACATGCTGTTCATGGTGCTGCAGGCCGGCAGCAGCACGCACACGCCGATCAATGCCCACTTGGTATTCATTGTGCTCTCCGCGAACCTCGTCTTTAACGGGTTAAAGGGCAACTGCAACCGAGGTTTTTAGCACCAGCCCCGGAAGGTGTCAAATCAGCTGGTGCGCGTGCGCTGCGCAGACAAAATGTGCGCGATGCAAGGCCGCCAGCGCGCGGGAAAGTTGTAGCATTGAGAATGTTCCCGCGTCCTGATTGCATTCGACGTCTTGGATAACGCGCACGCGCTGCAGTCTCCCTCCAAATGGGTGAAGCGCTGGGCCGGCTTCATTGCCGCCGGCGGCGAAGTGCTCGACCTTGCCTGCGGTAGCGGCCGGCACAGCCGCTTTCTCGCTTTAGCCGGATATCGCGTCTGCGCGGTCGATCGCGATGCCCAGGCGCTTGCAGCATTGAACGGCGTTGCCGGGGTCAGCGTGCAGGTCGCCGACCTGGAACGTGCGCCGTGGCCGCTCGAAGGCCGGCGCTTTGCCGGCATCGTCGTTACCAACTACCTGTATCGGCCGCTGTTCCCGCAACTCCTGGAGGCCCTGGTGGAAGACGGCGCGCTCATTTATGAAACGTTCGCGCTCGGCAACGAACGCTTCGGCAAGCCGTCCAATCCCGAATTCCTGCTGCGACCCGGCGAACTGCTCGAACTGGTGCGTGGGAAACTGCGCGTACTCGCCTACGAAGACTTGCAGGTGAGCCTGCCCAAACCGGCGATGGTGCAGCGAATCTGTGCCGTAGGTCCACGCTGGAGGTCATAAGGCTCTTGCTGCGGAGAGAATCGGTTAAAATCGCGCTTTCCATCGAACGGGGGCCGCCATGTTGAAGGGAAGCCTCGTCGCCATCGTCACGCCGATGCTCGAGGACGGCAGCCTCGACCTCGAACGGCTGCACCGTCTGATCGATTTCCACCTCCGCGAAGGCAGCAACGGCATCGTCGTCGTCGGGACCACCGGCGAATCGCCGACGGTGGATTTCGAAGAGCACTGCCTGTTGATCCGCACCACCATTGAGTACGCGGCCGGCCGCACCCCGGTCATCGCTGGTACCGGTGCCAATTCGACGCGCGAGGCCATCGAGCTTGCGGCGTACGCCAAGGCCGCCGGCGCCGATATGAGCCTGTCGGTGGTGCCCTATTACAACAAGCCCACCCAGGAAGGGCTGTACCGCCACTTTCGCGCCATTGCCGAGGCGGTGGACCTTCGCCAGATTCTCTACAACGTTCCGGGCCGCACGGTTGCGGACCTGCAGAACGACACGGTGCTGCGCCTGGCGCAGGTTCCGAATATCGTCGGCCTGAAGGATGCGACCGGCAACATGGAGCGCGGCGCAGAGATGCTGCGGCGCGCGCCGAAAAGTTTTGCGATCTACAGCGGAGATGACGGCACCGCGTTGCCGCTGATGATGTTGGGCGCGCACGGCGTGATCTCGGTGACCGCGAATGCGGCACCGCGGCTGATGCAGGAGATGTGCGCGGCGGTGTTCGCCGGCGATCTTGCCAGGGCCCGCGCCCACAACAACAAGCTGCTCGGCCTGCACCGGCATCTGTTCGTCGAGGCCAATCCGATACCGGTGAAGTGGGTGCTGCAGCAGATGGGGCTGATCGAAGGCGGCATCCGGCTGCCGCTGACACCGCTGTCTTCGTCCTTTCACGACCTGTTGCGCGGCGCCATGGAGCAGGCCGAAATCGCCGGCGCCGCGGTTGCGCAGGCTTCCATGGCCAAATGAACCCATCGAGCCGGCAATGGTCGTAGTTGCAAACCTGGTGAATCCGTACGCATGAAACCAACGCAGTTTATTGCTGCTGCCGTCACGGCGGTGGTCGCACTCTCCGGTTGTTCTGGCACGCTCGTCGAAGGCAAGAAGATTGACTACAAGACGGCGGGGAAGGTAAAGCCGCTCGCGGTGCCGCCTGACCTGAGCGCACCGCCCACCAGCGATCGTTACGCCATCCCCGAGACCGCGGCCAGTTCGGCGACCTACTCGGAGTATTCCGAAGGACAGGGCCTCCGCCCTGCCGGTCCGACCGCGGACGCGGTCCTGCCCGCATTGGAAAAAGTACGTATCGAACGCGGCGGCAGCCAGCGTTGGCTGGTGGTGGAAGCGGACGCACAGGCGTTGTGGCCTGCGATCAGGGAGTTCTGGCAGGACTCCGGATTCTTGATCGACAGGGAACTGCCCGACATCGGGATCATGGAAACGGACTGGGCGGAGAACCGCGCCAAAATTCCAGAAAGCACGCTGCGCAAATTGATCGGCAAGGTGCTCGACCAGGCCTATTCCTACCCCGAGCGCGACAAATTTCGCACCCGCCTGGAACTTGGCGAAGAACCCGGCACCACCGAGATCTACATCAGCCATCGCGGCGTGTACCAGGTCGTGGTCGGCGAACGCCAGAGCGAGCAGGTGAAATGGCAGATGCGGCCCACCGATCCGGAGCTCGAGGCGGAGATGTTGTCGCGGCTGATGCGCAGGCTGGGTGCGAAGGAAGAGCAGTTTCAGGCGCAAGCGCCGGTTGCCGCCCCGCGGGCGCAACTGGCGAAGAATGGCGAGATTCCGGAAGCATTGATGCTGGCCGACAGTTTCGATCGCGCCTGGCGGCGGGTGGGCCTGGCGCTTGACCGCGTTGGATTCACGGTCGAGGATCGCGACCGGTCGAAAGGCCTCTACTACGTGCGCTACCTGGATCCGGACATCGACGGCAACGGCAAGTCCGGCAGCGCCTGGTCGAAGCTTGCGTTCTGGCGCAGCAACGACGACAAGAAGAACGAGCAGTACCGCATCAGCGTGGCGGATGCCGACAATGGCAGCGAGGTGAGGGTGCAGGACGGCGAAGGGGCGAGTGCGATATCCCCAACCGCAGGGCGCATCCTCGCGCTGCTGCAGGAAGAGTTGAAGTAAACCCGGCGCGATGACGCCGGCGACCCCGAAGTGAGCGGCACAATGCGCTTCGCATCGCTGGGCAGCGGCAGTCGGGGCAATGCCCTGGTCGTCGAGGCCGGTTCCACCCGGATTCTGCTCGACTGTGGATTTGGACTCGGCGAGACGACCTCCCGTCTCGGCCGCCTCGGCCTTACCCCCGAAGATCTTTCGGCCGTCGTCGTCACCCACGAGCACGACGACCATATCGGCGGTGTCGCGCGGCTGGCGCGCCGCCATTCGATTCCGGTATGGCTCACCCGCGGGACCATGACCGCCTTCGAAGCGCTGTTTGCCGGCATCGGCAACCTGCATGCAATCGACAATTACCGCAGCTTTGCGGTCGGCGACCTTCAGGTCGAACCGTTTCCGGTGCCGCACGATGCGCGCGAGCCGGCGCAGTACGTATTCGGCGCCGGCTCGCGCCGGCTCGGGGTGCTTACGGATACGGGTTGTTCCACGCGGCATATCGAGGCCATGCTGTCGGGCTGCGACGCCCTGGTGCTGGAATGCAATCACGATCCCGGGATGTTGCGGGTGAGCAGCTATCCGCAGAAGTTGCGCGAACGCATCGCCGGGCGTTACGGCCATCTCGACAACGGGGCCGCCGCGGAGTTGCTGGCGCGCCTGGACACGGGTCGCCTGAAACATCTGGTGGCCGCGCACCTGAGCCAGGAAAACAACCGCCCAGAACTTGCTCGCGCGGCACTCGCCGGCGCGATCGGCTGCGATCCTGAATGGGTCGAAGTCGCGGATCAGGACACCGGGCTCGCGTGGCGCGAAATCTAGGGACGCCGCTGCTTTTCCGCAAGCGGTGAGCGCAAAGCAGACGCGGCCTTACAGCCCGATGGTGGTAGCCGACACCGTGGGTGAAGACGCTTCCCAGATTTCGTCGAAGTGCTCGGCAAGCGCGTGGATGCCGATCGGGTCATCCAGCGCGAGCAGGCCGCGCATCTCGTCGAAGTGGAAGCGATGCACGAAACTGTGATCGTCCACCAACGTAAAGGGGTCGTAGACCGACTTGGCGTTCGAGTGGGTTTCGTGGATGCAGATTGCGTGGCTGTGCAGGCGCAACAGATTCAGGATACGCGGGCAATTTTGGTCGATCGTCCGCGGTTCGTGCACCACGATCTGCAGGCGATTGCGCCGGCTGGCCAGCAGAAACTGGTGCAGCAGATCGAAGCGCTGCGGCGAATTGTATCCCCGTCCCAGCGTATGCTCGAAAATGCGGATGGAGCGCTGCGCCTTCGCCAGCACCGTATCCAAGGCGGCTTCGTATTCTGCGTTGCCGAGCAGGGGGGTGTGTTGCCGGGTCGCGTTTTCCGCCATGTTCACGCTCAGGTTGCGATCGCGCTGGTCGCCGGCAGAATATAGCCGCTGCGATACCACCGGTAAAGTGCCTCCGCGGCCGTGCCCGCTCGCGGAACCTGGCGGCCCGCCAGCCGCCGCGCGTCGGCGAGCACTCGCAATGGCCGCGCCTCGCCGGCGTTGATCACCAGTGACTCTCCATTGACGAACAGCCGGGAGCCGCTGTAAAGCATCTGCGTGGGCAATGCCAGTTCCAGTCCGCGGTTGCACGCACTGCGCAGGAATGCCTTCAGCGCAAGCGGGTTGCGCGGCGGCGAGAACAGCACGTGCGGCTTGGGCTCGGTGAGGTAGGTGCCCAGAAATTCGGCAACGTCGCCACGGTTCCAGCGGATGTTCCCGAGCGTGCGCTGCACCTGCGCGATCGTCGCCGAACCAATCCGCGCCGGGTGGGCCTGCGCTGCCAGGTCCGGATCCTCGTAGCGGCCCGATGGATTCAGCCGTTCTTCCAGGAAGATCAGGAACTGCGACACCAGTTCCTGATGAGACGGCGCGCGAAACCCGATCGAATAGGTGTAGCAGGCATCGACCGCAACGCCGTCATGGGCGAACCCGGGCGGCAGATAGAGCATGTCTCCCGGTCCGAGCATGCACTCGCCCTGGGGCACGAAACGCCTGAGGATCTTGAGCGGCGCGCCGTCCACGAGCGTCAGGTCGTCCTGCCGGCCAACTTTCCAGCGTCGCTGTCCCGGACCGTGCAACAGGAAAACGTCGTAAGAGTCGAAATGCGGCCCGACCCCGCCGCCGGGGGGCGCATAGCTCACCATGAGATCGTCCACGCGGCTATAGGGAATGAAATCGAAGCGGGATAGAAGTTGCCGTGCCGCGGGCAGGAAGAGATTCACTCCCTGCACCAGCAGCGTCCAGTTGCGCCGCGGCAGGCGCGACAGGTACCGGCGGGCGAACGGGCCGTGTTCGACGGTCCAGCGCCGGCCGGCGCGCAACAACAGCCGCGATTCGCAATCGTCGCGGCCGGCGAGTTCGATCATGGTGCGGAAATCGACAACGCCCTCGAATCCTGGAATCGCTTCACGTACCAGCAACGGATTCTTCTGCCAATGGCGGCGCAAGAATGACGAGGCGGACAATCCGCCAAGCAACGGGATTTTCACGACAGGGATTCTATCGTTGTCGTTGAGTTGCCGGGCCGGCATTGACAATCGTATTTTTGAAATCGGTTAGAATCCGGCTAGTGCTTCATCGGAGTTGCTCATGCTGAAAGTAGGTCAACCCGCACCCGCCTTCGAGCTGCCCGACGCCGATTTGAACGTGGTAAGCCTCGATGGCTACAAGGGCACGAACAACGTGGTTCTATATTTCTACCCGAAGGACGACACGCCGTGCTGCACCATCGAGGCCATCGATTTCAGCGAACTGCAGGATGCATTCCTGGGGCTCGATACCGTGGTCCTGGGGGTGAGCATGGACGATTGCATGAGCCACGGCTCCTTTCGCGACAAACACGGGCTGGCGGTACAGTTGCTGGCGGATGCGGAGGGCGAAGTCTGCGCGCAGTACGGCGTGTTGCAGGAGAAGGAAGGGGACGGCAAGGGCAAAAAGCGCTGCATCGTGCGCTCCACCTTCGTGATCGACAAAAAAGGTTTCGTGCGCCATGCTTTTTACGGCGTCAACGCGCGCGGCCACGCTACCGAAGTCCTCAACCTCGTCAAGGAGTTATAGTGAGCATGCAGATTGCCAAAGACACCGTCGTGTCGCTTGACTACGAACTGTTCGATGCCGCGGGAACGCTGGTCGAAAAAACGCAGTCGCCGATCACCTATCTGCACGGGGGCTACGACGGCGTTTTCCCGATGGTGGAGAGCGCGCTGCAGGGCAAGGGCGTCGGCGATACCTGCCAGGTCCGTCTCGAGCCGGATGATGCGTTTGGCGAGTATGAAGCCGATATGGTTCGCAGCGAACCGCGCAAACTGTTCCCGGAAAACTTCACGGTGGGCATGCAGTTTGAGGGCGCTGTGGAAGACCATGACCGGTACAAGCTCTATACCGTCACCGAGATCGCCGACGACAAGGTGGTGGTGGACGGCAACCATCCACTGGCGGGGCAGACTCTGGTATTTTCCTGCACCGTGGTCGACGTGCGCGCCGCGACCGACGAAGAACTGCACCACGGACACGTCCACGGCCCCGGTGGCCACCACCACCAAGGGTTAGTGAAAATCCCTGACATCAAAACCTCACCGCAAAGGCGCAAAGAATTCTCTTCAATACCCCCTCGAGGGGTACGCAAAGGGAACGCAAAGAATTCTTGAGTTTTCCTTGGTGCCTTGGTGCACCCCTCAAGGGCACCCGTCGAGCGCACCCCTCAAGGGGGTATTGAAGGGAAGGTATTGAAAAGAAGGTATTGAAAAGAATCTTGGTGGTGAGATTCTGGATTTGGATGTGTTTACGCGTCGCGCTTGCCGGTGAGGATGTGGATCATCGGCTCGTAGGCGCTCTCCTGTGAGAAGCGCCAGCTGGCAACGATCAGCGCAGCCAGCGTGAAGCCCCACAGCACTGCAAGATCCATCGCCAGCGGGAAATCCGCTCCCATACCGGAAGGCAGAACGCCGAGCGTGGCGTGCTTGAGCAGGTCGACGCCGTAAGTGTAGGGGTTCGCCAACGCCACCGACTTGAGGAGCGCCGGCAGCTGGTTCACCGGGTAAAGCGAGCCGGACAGGAAGAACAACGGGAAGATCACGAAATTCATGATTGCCGAGAAGTTGTCGAGTGTCCGGGTAAACGCGGCCACCAGCATGCCGATTCCCGCGCAGGCCAGCGACGTTGCAATCAACCCGATCACCAGTATTCCGAGCCGCGTTTCCTGGCCCACGTATCCCAGCAAAGCGAGCACGATCAGCAG
>CAYNFN010000074.1:0-3160 GCA_964396485.1 uncultured Alcaligenaceae bacterium | reverse complement strand
GCCGATTGCACTACGGCGATTTCCCAGCCCTTGGGAATGATGCCTTTGGGCAGCAGCAGTGCGTACGCAAGCCAGCACATGATGATGGTGGTCACCAGGTTCAGCGACACTCCGAGCCCGTTCTCGAAGCTGAAATAGCGCACCCAGCTCTTGTAGTTCTTCTTGTTCGCCTCGGTATCGGCGAAGTAAAAACCGGTTGCCGGGATGGTCTCCGCTTTGCCCGTAATCGGCGAGGTAATGCGGCCGACCTTCGCGCCCATGCCGATCCCCTTGTCCCGCATCCAGTAGGCGATGAAGAGCTGGCCCATGCCACCCGCTCCCGCAAAGGCGATACAAGTAGCGAGCGTATTCCAGTCAGCCGGGTCCCAGTTCGGCACTTCACTCGGCCTGGTCACGTGCGGGATCAGGGCGTTGAAGAACTCTCCCGTGACGGCGAGTACCGGTTCCTGAAAAACGGCGAAGACGATCCCGGTCATGGTGATGAATACAATGACCATGGAGAATCTCTCGACCAGGGTGTAGGCCACCCGGCTGAACACCAGCGCCACCAGATAAATGGCGATGGTGAGATAACCCCAGAAAAGCGATTGTCCGCGCGGGGTCCAGCCGTCGGGGAATCCGGTAAGCGCGGCCAGCGCCGTGCCGCCTGCCGAGGCGTAGGCGCCGAACCAGATGTTTTCGATGAAGACCAGTATCCACGCGAACCAGGCAAACCAGCGCCCGATGCGGCTAAAGCCCGTCATCGGCGTTTCGCCGGTGACGATGGTATAGCGGCAGATCTCCAGATTGAGCCAGTACTGGAGCAACGCGGCGGGAATCAGCAGGCCGAGGAAGGCCGCGCCGTATTTGGCCGTCATGTAAGGCCAGAAGATCAGTTCGCCGGAACCCTGGGCCAGCGCAGCCCAGAGAATGCCGGGCCCGACGTAAGCGAACAGGCCGACAAATACCGGAAGCGTGGCAAGCTGCAAGGGCGGCAGGTTCCCGAAGGGAACCGTGCCGGGTGCCGAAGCTGCTGGTGTCGTGCTCATGGTGATCCTCCCCCGATCCAGAGTTTGACTGCGATGACCGCTATGCGCCGGTGTTTCTTTCTTCAGCCGTTGATTGTATTGTCATAATCAGGATATTGCCAAATTCGGGGTTTGCCTAGCGGTTTCGCGCCACGAACTGTTTTTTTCGGAGACCAAGCCATGCCTGCATACCTGATTTCGCAGATCGACGTTCACGACCCGGTGGGCTACGAGGAGTACCGCAAACTCGTCCCGCCGTCGCTTGTAAAATACGGCGGCAGATTCATTGCCCGCGGCGGCAAGATCGACGTGCTCGAGGGCGACTGGTCGCCCAAGCGCGTGGTGATCTGCGAGTTCGAGAGCATCGAACGCGCGCGCCAGTGGTACGAATCGGACGAATACCGCCCGGCAATGGAGATCCGGAAGAAGACCGCCACCGCACGCATCATCGTAGTCGACGGCATCACCTCTCCCTAACCCTCTCCCCCTGAAAGGCGGAGAGGGAATACGCTGCAGCTTGGCACTTGCGCGACTGCAGCGCCTGGTGGCCGGCATTCGTTGTCTCCGTGTCGGTCGTTTTCCTTTGCGCCTTTTGCGTTCCTTTGCGCCTTTTGCGTTCCTTCGCGCCCTTTGCGTCGACGCCTCTGATGCCAACCGTCAGGTTGGCTTCCGCGTAAACCCGCGAGCGGACGGAGAGAGTGACTGAAGTTGGGAGCGACCTTTGCCGCTCCGATCTAGCCAACCGACTCTAGGCTGTGTCGCCGGTTCACCGGTCGCCGCAAATCCGGTCGCATTGTGGCCGCCGTCGCAGCAGGGTTTGTTTTTCGACGCTCCGCAGCGGCACAGCGTCGCGCGCAGCGCCGGCGGCTTGCCTTCTATCGCTCAGCATCAGCGGCGGCGCGAAGCGCCGTCAGCTGCATGCTGTTGTTAGGCGCCCTCTTCACGCTGTCGCCCATTCGGCGGACAGCACCGCCGCCTGCTCCAACACTGTCTGCGTCGCCTTCTCCTGCTTGTCGGGCGGGTAGCCATACTTGCGCAGGATGCGCTTGACGAGCACGCGGAGCTGGGCGCGCACGTTTTCGCGGACGGTCCAGTCGATGGTCACGTTGGCGCGCACCGACGCCACGAGCTCGCGCGCGATGTCGCGCAGCGTGGGCTCGCCCAGCACCTTCACGGCGCTGTCGTTGGTCTCCAGCGCGTCGTAGAACGCGAGCTCGTCTTCGCTGAGACCCATCGCCTCACCACGCTTGTCGGCCTCGCGCATCTGCTTGGCCAGCCCGATCAGCTCCTCGATCACTTGGGCGGCCTCGATGGCGCGGTTTTGATAGCGCCGCAGCGACTGCTCCAGCAACTCCGCGAAGGACCGCGCCTGCACGAGATTCTTCCGCCAACGCGTGCGTAGCTCGCCCTTCAAGAGCTTCTGCAGCAGCTCGACCGCGAGATTGCGCTGCGGCATCCCACGCACCTCGGACAGAAACTCGTCCGACAGGATCGAGATGTCCGGCTTCGCCAAACCCGCGGCGGCGAAGATATCCACCACGCCTTCGGGTGTCACGGCGCGGGAGATGATCTGCCGGACGGCGTGGTCGAGCTCTTCCTCGGGCCTGGCCTCCCCGGCGCGCGCTTGGCGAGCACGGCTCGCACCGCCTGGAAGAAGGCCACGTCGTCGCGGATGCGCAGGGCCTCGGCGTGCGGCACGGCGAGCGCAAAGGCCTGCGACAGCTCCCGCGCCGCGTGCACCAGCCGGTCCTTGCCGTTCTCCTGAACGAGGATCTGCTCCTGCGCCGCCGGCAGCAGGCCGAGGCGCTCCGCCGGCGTGCCCGTGACCCACTTCGACCAGTCGAAGCCGTGAAAGAGACCGCAGCAGACCTCGTGCTTCTCCAGCATCACGGCGACAGCTTCGTCCTGATCGAGCGCCGTGCGGCCCGTGCCGCCGCTCTCGGTGTAGGTGGCGAGCGCCGCCTTGAGCTCGTGCGCCAGCCCGAGGTAGTCCACCACCAGGCCACCCGGCGTGTCCTTGAACACGCGGTTGACGCGCGCAATCGCCTGCATCAGCCCATGGCCGCGCATGGGCTTGTCCACGTACATGGTGTGCAAGCTCGGGGCGTCGAAGCCGGTGAGCCACATGTCGCGCACGAGGACCAGCTTCAACG
>CAYNFN010000073.1:0-2354 GCA_964396485.1 uncultured Alcaligenaceae bacterium | reverse complement strand
TACGCGCAGGCGGTGGCGGTCACCGGGCGGCTGGCGAGCAACGAACCGAACCTGCAGAACATACCGGTGCGCACCGCGGAAGGCCGCCGCATCCGCGAAGCCTTCATCGCGGCGCCGGGATCGGTGATCGTGTCGGCGGATTATTCGCAGATCGAGCTTCGCATCATGGCGCACTTGTCGCAGGACAAGAGCCTGCTCAAGGCCTTCGCCGCCGGCGAGGACGTGCATCGCCATACCGCGTCGGAAGTATTCGGCGCCGAGTCGGCGGCCGTGACCAGCGAGCAGCGCCGCTACGCCAAGGTGATCAATTTCGGGCTGATCTACGGCATGTCCGCATTCGGACTGGCCTCGCAGCTCGGCATCGAACGCGGTGCAGCGCAGCAATACATGGAGCGCTACTTCCAGCGCTACCCGGGCGTAAAGGAATACATGGAACGTACCCGCGAGACGGCGCGCAATCTCGGCTACGTCGAGACCGTGTTCGGGCGCCGGCTCTATCTGGCGGAGATCAAGAGCAGCAACGGCGCACGCCGCCAGGGCGCCGAACGCGCGGCGATCAACGCGCCGATGCAGGGCACCGCGGCGGACCTGATCAAGCTGGCGATGATTGCCGTGCACAACTGGATTGCGACGTCGCAACTCAAGAGCCGTCTCATCATGCAGGTACACGACGAGCTGGTGCTGGAAGTGCCGGAGGGAGAATTCGATACCGTGAAAAAGGAACTGCCGGAGTTGATGAACAGCGTCGCGAAGCTCGATGTGCCGCTGGTTGTAGATCTTGGTGCTGGCCCCAATTGGGAAAAGGCCCACTGATCATGGGCGGGCAAGGCTAGCCTTGTTTTGTGCGTCACGCCGTCACGATCGTCACGACCGTCACGGCTTTGTTGGTGCCGGCCCCAATTGGGAAAAGGCCCACTAAACTGCATAAGGCCTAAACCTCAACGCAATGGCCGCAAAGGTACGCGAAGGGAAAGTAAGACGTTGATGAGGTTTCGCAGCACATAGCACGGGTTCTAGTGACACGTCATTGCAATTGTTACAGCCTTTCGCAGCACGCAGCACTGGCTCTTGTCTTTCACTCAGCCTTGAGTCCCGAGTCCGGCGACCTCAGGGTCTATCCCGGTCTTACCCACCTGCCAGGACGCGATCCATGGTGTGACGAATCGCCGTGGCGTTGCCGCGACAAAGAGTCCTGAATTCCTCTGATATCCGGGAATCGCCCGATGCGCTGTCCCAAAACGCAACCGCCAGGCGTGCCGCATCGGCCCATTGTCCCGATCCGCCTGCGGGTGGTGTGGGCGGCAGGAATTCCCGCACGACAATCTCCGTGCCCACGGGGGCGTAGGCCATCGGCAACATGTCGTAAACCGGCGCAAGCGCGAAGAGCGCCGCGTCGCCCGGTAGGAACGAAAGATTCGCGAAATGCCGGTCGCTGTTTGCAATAAACGCGGCGAACAGGTCGAGCATCTCCATGCGCGCGCGATCCTCGAGTGTGATCCGGCGGTCGCGCCCAAGCCGTTCGGCGGCAAGCGTCCAGGTGTCCCGGCTGCCGTAGAGGGCGTCGTCGAGCGCGGCAAGCGACACCACATCCCTGCGACCGAAAACGCCCACCCTGTCGAAGCGCTCGACTTCGAGGAAGACGCGGTTTCCGGCTTCGATGAGCCGGCTTCGGCCGGCCAGGTAGCCCGCCTCGCGCAGTACCTCGAGTGCGAGGTGTTCCGTGACAAGCAGGTCGGCCCAGCGGCGGTGGACGGCGTTTTCGACCGCAGGTGAAAACTTGACGATTACCGCGCGCGGGCCGTTGCCAGCGTCAACCGTGGCGGTGAACTTTGGTTGCTCGCCGCCGGCGGAAGATCCAGGGGCCGAGCCAGCAAGAACCCTCTCGGCAAGCGCCGGGTAGTCGCCCGCAACCCGCGCCGCCGGAATCACCATCGGGCCCGCAATCACCGTGCGATAGAAAACCTCAAGCGACGCTTCACCCACGACCAGTGCCCCTGGGCAATCCGCTCCGCGCAGGGCAAGGTAGTTCAGGATGTCATCGTCGCTCCAGGACTCCGGGTTCAGGGGCAGCGACATGAACCCCTGCTGCGCACCCGCGATTGCACGACCGAGAAATCCCTGGGGACGCATGTCGTCCACATAGTAGGGAAGCCCCTCGCTCAGCCCATTCTCCGCCGCTTCGCGAATGTAGGCGGGTGTGCGTTCGTTGTACGCATGCCAGAGGCCGGCAGGCGCAATGGCGTGCAGCACGCCGATCGACTCCGGGTGCGCGCCGGCGTCGATGCGATGAATCGGGATCGGCCGCTCAATGGAAACCAGCGGGCGCCGCGCGGCATAGCGCGTGGCGCGGGCCC
>CAYNFN010000072.1:0-2442 GCA_964396485.1 uncultured Alcaligenaceae bacterium | reverse complement strand
GGATGCGGTAGATGACCGGATCGCGCAAGTTGATGTTGGGAGAGCTCATGTCGATCTTCAGGCGCAGCACGTGCGCGCCGTCCGGGAACTCGCCTGCCTTCATGCGCCGGAACAGGTCGAGGTTCTCCGCCGCCGGGCGGTCGCGGTACGGGCTGTGCTTGCCCGCTTCGGTGAGCGTGCCGCGGAATTCGCGAATCTCGTCGGCGGACAGCGAGTCCACGTAAGCCAGTCCGTGCTCGATGAAGGCCTCGGCGAACCGGTACAGCCAGTCGAAATAGTCGGACGCGTAATAAAGGTGCGGTCCCCAGTCGAATCCCAGCCATTTCACCGAGTCGAGGATGGAATCGACGAACTCGGTGTCTTCGGTGACCGGATTGGTGTCGTCGAAGCGCATGTGGCAGTGGCCGCCGTACTGCAGCGCCAACCCGAAGTTCAGGCAGATGGACTTGGCGTGGCCGAAATGCAGGTAGCCGTTGGGCTCGGGAGGGAAACGGGTGCGGATTCTGGCCGGATCGGGCGGCGCGTTGGCGTGCGTCGATGCCGGGCCGGGTTTGCCGCCCCAGGTACGGGAAGCGTAGGTGCCCTTGCCGAGATCGGCCTCAATGACGTTGCGGATGAAGTTGGTGACCTGGGCGGTCGGCGCTGCCGGTTTGTTCACGCTGGATGACGGAATGGAGTGAAAGGCTGTGCAGATGCAATATTAATGCCTCGCAGCGTTTCCGTGTCGTAAACCTGCCAGAGACGGAAAAACTGTGACGCAAAGGCGCAAAGAAACCCTGAACAGGGATCGAAAATAGCTGGAGATCGGGTTGGCCGGTACCGCTCGTTCCTCTGGATGAAAATTTGTCGGCCTGTCCATCAAGGGCTTCGTACTACCGTTCGTTTCTTGACTTTCTTTGCGCCTTTGCGCCTTTGCGTCAAGTCTTTTGATTCTCGGGAAGAGATGCAGTGATGTTACCTTCTTGCAAGTTACGTCTTGCTTACTGGTAATTTCATAAACCCGCTAACCCCAGTCTGAGCCGGCGGCCGTTTACATGAGCGCAACCCCCTCCAATCAGGAAAGGAACGTTCATGCACCCTTCTCATTTACGCGCGCCGTTCGCGCTGCTTGCCCTGACCGCGGCGCTGACTGCCATTGCCGATGACGGCGGCAACCACGCCATTACCATATACAGCACCGCCACTCCCGGCGCGGTGGCACCGGACATGACGCGCCATGGCGGTGGCGGCTACAGCGTGCCCGGCTATGCCACCGTACGCCATGAGCGCGAGATCGCGCTCAACGCCGGTCGAAACACCGTGCGCTTCACCGACGTTGCCGGTTTGATCGACCCGACCACGGTGTCGTTCGCCTCGCTCACCGATACGCCCGGCACGCGGGTGATGGAACAGAACTTCCAGTTCGACCTGGTCAGCCCGGAGAAGCTGCTGTGGCGCTTCATTGACCGCGACATCGCGGTGGAACGCGTGCTCGGCGATCGCATCGAAACTCTGGAAGGCACGCTGCTCTCCACCCAGGGCGGAATCGTGATCCGCCAAGCGGACGGATCTGTTCGTACGCTGCCGTACAACGCCGGGGTGAAACTGCCGTCGTTGCCGGGCGGACTGATTACCCGGCCGACATTGGTGTGGAACGTGGCCGCGAAGCAGCCCGGAAAGCACAGAACCCGGGTGGCTTATCAGACCGGCGGCATTACCTGGTGGGCGGACTATAACCTTACGTTCTCCGAAGGCCGCGACGCGAATTCGTGCAAGCTCGATGTCGGTGCCTGGGTGAGCATCCTCAATCAATCCGGGGCCAGCTACCCGGACGCGAAGATCAAGCTGGTCGCCGGCGACGTGCACCGGGCCGTGCACATGGGTCAGGCCGCGCCCATGTCAGCAAAGCGGGCAATGGCAGACATGGCGGAAGAGAAGTCCGGCTTCGAGGAGAAGACGTTCTTCGAGTATCACCTTTACACGCTGGGACGCCCCAGCTCGCTTCCGGACAACTCGACCAAACAGATCGAACTGTTCCCGAAAGTCGCCGATGTCGCCTGCGACAAGACGCTGGTGTACTACGGGCAGGCCGGGCAGTGGCACGGCGGCGGGCCGATGACCGACCGCAATTACGGCATCACCGGCAACAAGAAAGTGGACACCTATCTCAGTTTCAGGAACAAGGCCGAGAACGGAATGGGCGTGCCGCTGCCTTCGGGCCGGGTGCGGGTCGCCAAGCTCGACACGGCGGACGGCAGCCTGGAGTTCATCGGCGAGGACCGCATCGACCACACTCCCAGGAACGAAACCGTGCTGCTGAAACTGGGCAGCGCCTTCGACGTGGTAGGCGAGCGCCGGCAGGTGGATTTCAAAGTCGATTCGAATCGCAACACCATGACCGAGGAGATCGAAGTGAGGATCCGCAACCGCAAAGACGAGCCGGTCACCGTGATCGTGAAGGAA
>CAYNFN010000071.1:0-6578 GCA_964396485.1 uncultured Alcaligenaceae bacterium | reverse complement strand
GCGCACTGCGACACCTGTTGAGTCCCTTCTCCCTCCGGGAGAAGGACAGGATGAGGGGCTTTTGCCGGTGTTATTCCCTCACCCCAACCCTCTCCCGGAGGGAGAGGGGGAAAAACGATGCGCACTATTTACCGGTTGGGTCAGTAAGGAGACACTGGGGCAAAGGCGAAAACCGACAATCGCACCACGAAGTGTCTTCGTGGTGAGTTTCTGGTTTTCGAAATTTTCTCTGTGGTGAAGACTAAATGCAAAGAAGCACAAAAATCGTAGCCACTCTCGGTCCGGCATCCAGCGACCGCGAAATATTGACGCGCATGCTTGCCGCCGGTGTCGACGTGGTACGCATGAATTTTTCCCACGGCAGCGCGGAGGAACACCTGGCGCGCGCGGAACTGGTGCGCGACGTAGCGCGCACCATGGAGCGCACGGTCGGCATCATGTGCGACCTGCAGGGACCGAAAATACGCATCGGCAAGTTCGAGAAAGGAAAAGTCACCCTCAACAAGGGCGAGGTGTTCGTCCTCGATGCCGAGGTCCCGCTCGGAAACCAGGAACGCGTGGGCCTGGACTACAAGGAACTGCCGCGCGATGTCTCGCCGGGCTCGGTGCTGCTGCTGGACGACGGCCGGCTGGTACTCGACGTGCAGAAGGTTCAGGGCAGCCAGATCACCACCACGGTACGCGTGGGCGGCGTTCTCTCGAACAACAAAGGCATCAACCGCCAGGGCGGGGGACTGACTGCCCCCGCGCTGACCGCCAGGGACATGGAGGACATCAAGACGTCGGTGGCGATGAAGGCGGATTTTCTGGCGGTGTCCTTCCCCAAGAGCGGCGCCGACATGTACATGGCAAAGGAGCTGATGCGCGCGGCCGGCGGCCGCTCGATTCTGATCGCCAAGATGGAACGCGCCGAGGCGATCGCCGCCATGGGGGAAATCATGGAGGCCAGCGACGGCATCATGGTGGCGCGCGGCGATCTTGCCGTGGAAGTCGGCGATGCCGCGGTGCCGGCGCTGCAGAAACGCATGATTCGCGCCGCGCGCGAGCGCAACAAGCTCACCATCACCGCAACGCAGATGATGGAGTCGATGATCTCGAGTCCGGTGCCCACGCGCGCGGAGGTTTCCGACGTGGCGAACGCGGTTCTCGACGGCACCGATGCGGTGATGCTCTCCGCTGAGACGGCCAGCGGAAAATACCCGGTGGAAACCGTCGAGGCGATGGCGCGCATTTGCCTGGAGGCGGAGAAATCCGCCGAGGTGACGCTGGACCGCGAATTCCTCGATCGCGTGTTCACCCGCGTGGACCAGTCGATCGCAATGGCGGCGCTTTTTACCGCGTATCACCTGAAAGTCAAGGCGATCGCGGCACTGACCCAGTCCGGCTCCACCGCCCTGTGGATTTCGCGCCTGAACTGCGGGGTGCCGATCTACGCCTTGACGCCGGAGATCTCCACGCGGTATCGGTTGAGCCTGTACCGCGATGTCTATCCGCTGATGATCAAGTACATCGGTCACGACCGCGACTATCTCTTGCAGGAGGCGGAAGACCAGCTGGTCTCCGCCGGGCTGGTACAGAAGGGCGACCTGATCGTGATCACTTTCGGCGAGCCCATCGGCGCGCCCGGCGGCACCAACACCATGAAGATCGTCAAGGTCGGCGAGAGCCGCAAGCCGTAAGCGGGTGAGGGGTGAGGGGTGAGGGGTGAGGGGTGAGGGGTGAGGGGTGAGGGGAGATGATCGTTGTCGGTATCATTGGGCTCAAGATTACTTCGTCCGACTAATTCAGGAGAGATAATGGCAACCAGGAAAGCGCCCGCGCCACTCGTATCAATCGTGATGGGCAGCAGCAACGACTGGGACGTGATGCAGCACGCGGCGCGGCAGTTAAAGGACTTCGGTGTGCCCTACAAAGCGCGCGCGTTGTCCGCTCACCGCACTCCGAAACTGCTTGCGGAGTATGTGAAAAAATGCGCACAGGGCGGAACGCAGTGTTTCATCGCCGGTGCCGGCGGTGCCGCGCATCTCGCCGGAGTCGTCGCTGCGCTGACCACGCTGCCGGTGCTGGCGGTGCCGATTCCCTCCAAGCACCTCGGAGGCCTCGACTCGCTGCTGTCCACGGTGCAGATGCCAAAAGGCATTCCGGTTGCGACGTTTGCAATCGGCGACGGCGGCTCGGCCAACGCCGGATTGTTCGCGGTGGCGATGCTGGCGCTGAACGACGCTGGATTGGCCAGGCGCCTGCAGGCGTTTCGCATCAAGCAGGCGAACGCGGTGAAAGCGGCAAAGCTGCCCGAGCTATCCTGATCGAACTGTAACGAAGTCTCGATGAGTGCAACTCAACCCATCCACGAAACCAGCCTGAAATCGCTCAAGCTGCTCCATCGCGGCAAGGTGCGCGATCTTTACGCGGTGGACGCCGAGCGTCTGCTGATCGTGCAGACCGACCGGTTGTCGGCTTTCGACGTGATTCTTCCCACTCCGGTGCCCGGCAAGGGCCGGGTGCTCACCGAGATGTCGAACTTCTGGTTCAGGAAGCTCCGTCACGTGATCGCGAATCACTTGCTCGACGTGGCGCCGGAGACGCTGGTCGCGGCCGCGGAGCGCGGCCAGGTACAGGGGCGCGCCTTCGTCGTGCGGCGCTTGCAACCGCTGCCCATCGAAGCGATCGTGCGCGGCTATATGGCCGGCTCGGGCTGGAAGGATTACCAGAAGACTCAGATGATCTGCGGCATTGCGCTGCCCGCCGGGCTGAAGGAGGCGCAACGACTGCCCCAGCCGATCTTTACGCCCTCCACCAAGGCTGCGATCGGCACGCACGACGAAAACATTCCTTTCTCGGAGATGGAGAAGCTGATCGGCGAGGCCCTGGCGGGACAAGTACGCGACAAGGCGATCCAGCTCTATTCCGAGGCGGCGGCCTATGCCGCCACCCGCGGCATCATCATTGCCGACACCAAGTTCGAGTTCGGCCGCGATGCCAACGGCAAGCTGTACCTGATCGACGAGGCATTGACCCCGGACTCATCGCGCTTCTGGCCGAAGGACCAGTACCGGGTCGGCATCAGCCCGCCCTCGTTTGACAAGCAGTTCGTGCGCGACTGGCTGGAATCGCAGAAATGGAACAAGCAGCCGCCGGCGCCGGCCCTGCCCGCCGACCTGCTCAGGAAGACTGCCGAAAAATACGAAGAAGCGCTGCGGCTTTTGACCGCGTGAAGGCGAAACGCGTTTAACACGAAGGGTCACGAAGGAAGAGCAAGAAAGGAACACGAAGGAAAGAAAGAGATTGCGCAGTAGAGATTGCTATATTGTTGGCGTTGTCGGCTGGTATGACAGAGCTCGAATTTTCGACAAGACCATTTTTGGTTTCCCTCGTGGACCTTCGTACTTCCTTCGTGACCCTTCGTGACCCTTCGTGTTAAAAGAGGTTGTTCCTAATTGGCGACTGACCAGGAAATCGAGAAAGCTGCAGAGATTCTCCGCGCGGGAGGGCTGGTGGCGTTTCCGACCGAGACCGTGTACGGACTCGGCGCGGATGCCTCCAATCCCGCCGCAGTGAAAAAGATCTTCGCCGCCAAGGGCCGTCCCGCTGACCATCCGGTGATCGTCCACATTGCCGACATGAGCGAACTGAAGCACTGGGCGGAGGAGGTGCCGCGCGCTGCGTGGCTGCTTGCGGAGAAATTCTGGCCGGGCCCGCTCACCATGGTGCTCAAGCGCTCGCCGCAGGTGAGCGACCTGATCTCCGGCGGCCAGAACACCATTGGATTGCGGGTTCCCGGGCATCCCGTCGCACAGTAATTGTTGAAGGCGTTCGGCGGGGGCATCGCCGCGCCGTCGGCGAACAAGTTCGGCAGACTCTCCCCAACTACCGCGACGCACGTGCGCGAGGAACTCGGCAACGCGGTGGAGATTGTTCTGGACGGCGGACCCTGCGACGTCGGAATAGAATCCACGATCGTGGATCTCACCCGTGAACCGCCGGACATATTGCGCCCCGGACGCGTGAGCGCGCAGCAGATTGCCGACGCATTGCTGGTGCCGCTCGGCGAACCCGCCGTGGACCGGCCACGCGTGCCGGGGTCGCTCGCCTCGCACTATGCGCCGCGCACGCCGCTGAAAATCGTTCTTCCGGACGAAATCGAGAGTTACGTGCGCCGGCAGGTCGTGCCGCCGCCGGTCGCGGTGCTCGCGCGCCGCGGGCGCCCGCACGACTCGAAAGTGCCGTTGTGGCAAGTGGCGCCCGAAACCCCGGAAGAGTATGCGCGCCTGCTTTACGGCACTTTGCGCCGCCTCGACGACGCCGGTTGTCGCCTGATCGTGGTCGAGGCGCTCCCGCAGCTTCCCGAGTGGACCGCGGTGCGCGACCGCCTTGAGCGCGCGTCCACGCCCGAACCCGCCGCACAACCGACCGCTGCGGGCGCGAACTGAAAACAACAAAACGCTCAACACGGAGGACACGGAGGACACGGAGGAAAACCAAAAACGAGCAAAGGCGATTTGGGGTTAAGGGCGGTGCGACTGTTCATCCCCCATTGTCGCCAATTTTTGCTTTGGAGGATTGTTCGCCAATTGAAGGTTTTTACTCTCGAATGTTTTTTTGCTGTTGCCCTTCCTCCGTGTCCTCTGCGTCCTCCGTGTTGAGCGTTTTCCTTTCGCGGATGCGGCAATAACCGCCGCGAGGCAACGGAAGGCGCCGGCGATCAGCCTTTCGCAAGCCGTACGGCTGGCCGCGCAGCCGGCGCGCCCGCGAGGAAATCGAGTGCGGCGGACACCCCTTCCCTGCGAATCGGCACGCCGGCGAGTCCCAGGCCCATTTCCACTCCGCACAGCGTGCCAGCGAGCATGAGGTCGTTGAAGTCGCCGAGATGACCGATGCGGAACACCTTTCCCTGCATCTTTCCCAGCCCAGTGCCGAGCGACATGTCGAAGCGCTCGAGGACGATTTCCCGCACCTTGTCGGCGTCATGGCCGGCGGGCAGCAACACCGCGGTGAGTGAATTGCTGTATTCGTCGGGATTCGCGCACAGGATTTCCAGGCCCCAGGCGCGCACTGCACGGCGCGTGGCTTCGCCGTGCCGCGCGTGGCGCGCGAATACGTTTTCCAGGCCTTCCTCCATCAACATGTGCAGCGCCTCGCGCAGTCCATAGAGCAGATTGGTGGCTGGGGTATAGGGGAAGAATCCTGAGCGGTTCGGCCCGAGCATCTCGTCCCAACTCCAGTAGGAACGCGGCAGCGCCGCTTTTTTGGACGCCGCGAGCGCCTTGGCGCCGACGGCGTTGAAGGAAAGCCCGGGCGGCAGCATCAGGCCTTTCTGCGAGCCCGCCACCGTGACATCCACACCCCATTCGTCGTGGCGGTAGTCCATCGACGCCAGCGACGATATGGTGTCCACCATCAGCAGCGCGGGATGCGCGGCCCGATCCATCGCCTTGCGCAGCAGGGGAATGCGGCTGGTCACCCCGGTCGAAGTTTCGTTGTGGACCACGCATACGGCCTTGATGCGGTGGTCGCGATCCTCCGCAAGCCGCTGTTCGATCACCGCGGGATCCACGCCGTGGCGCCAGTCGCCGGGGATGAAGTCCACGCTGAGCCCGAGACGGCTCGCCAGCTTCTGCCACAGCGCGGCGAACTGGCCGGTCTCGGCCATCAGCACGCGATCCCCGGGAGAGAGCGTGTTCACCAGCGCGGCTTCCCATGCACCGGTGCCCGAGGCCGGATAGATGATGACGTGGCCGGTGGTCCTGAATACCTGCTTGAGTCCGTCGAGCACCTCGTGGCCGAGCGCAGCGAACTCCGCTCCGCGGTGGTCGATCGTCGGCCGATCGATCGCGCGCAACACGCGGTCGGGAACGTTGGTGGGTCCCGGGATCTGGAGGAAATGGCGTCCGTGGCGATGCGTCATCAGAACAACCTGAAGTAAACTTCGAGCCTACTCACTTTCCATCCTGGTCTCAAGCTGCTCTTGGCGCCTCGCGGTATCATTCGTGCTGCTTCCATTGCAGGACCAGCCAACCAGTGAGTGCGACCGCCGCTCCGATTTCCGTAGGCCCCGCACGGCGTTCCCCTACCGTGCTGGCGCGGCGCCTGCAGCGCGAAGTGGACGGCGAGGTCTTGTTCGATGCGTTTTCCCGCGGACGCTACAGCACCGATGCCTCCATTTATCAGATCGAGCCGGTCGGGGTGGTCGTGCCGCGCACCGAGGAGGCTGCTCGCATCGCGCTGCAAATCGCCGCCGGGGAGGGCGTGCCGATCCTGCCGCGCGGCGCCGGAACCTCGCAGTGCGGACAGAGCGTCGGCGCGGCGCTGATCATCGACTGCTCCAAAAGCCTGAACGCCGTTGTCGAGTTCGACGCCGGAAGGCGCGAAGTGACGGTACAACCGGGCATTGTGCTCGACCAGCTCAATGCTTTTCTGCTTCCGCACCAGCTGTGGTTCCCGGTGGACGTGTCCACCTCCGCGCAAGCCACCATAGGGGGAATGACGGGCAACAACTCCTGCGGCTCGCGCTCCATCCGCTACGGCAACATGGTGCACAACGTGCTGGGCGTGGATGCCTGGCTCTCGGGCGGGGACGA
>CAYNFN010000070.1:0-1576 GCA_964396485.1 uncultured Alcaligenaceae bacterium | reverse complement strand
CACCCGGGGGTGGTACACGCCGCATCGTGCTTGCCACCAACGTGGCGGAGACCTCGCTCACCGTTCCGGGGATTCGCTTCGTGATCGACTCGGGGCTCGCCCGCATCAACCGCTACAGTTATCGCAACAAAGTGGAACTGCTGCAAGTCGAAAAGATCTCGCAGGCTTCGGCCAACCAGCGCGCGGGGCGCTGCGGGCGGGTGATGAGCGGCATCTGCGTGCGCCTCTACGGCGAAGAGGATTTCAAGGCCCGTGCCGAATTCGGCGACCCCGAGATCCTGCGCTCTTCGCTCGCCTCGGTGATCCTGCGCATGGGCGCGCTGAAACTCGGAGAGATCGAGGACTTTCCGTTCGTCGATGCGCCGGCCTCGCGGATGATCGCCGACGGCTATCAACTGCTGGCCGAGCTCGGCGCGGTAGACGAGGGGCGCAAGCTCACACCGGTCGGTGAGCAGCTGGCGAAGTTGCCGATCGATCCGCGTGTGGGGCGCATGCTGGTCGCGGCGAAACAGGAGGGCTGCCTGAATGAAGTGCTGATCGTCGCCGCGGCACTGTCGGTGCAGGATCCGCGTGAACGGCCGATGGACAAACAGGAAGCGGTGACGCAGGCGCACGCGGAGTATCTCGACGAGCGTTCCGATTTTCTGACTTATCTGGGCATCTGGAAATGGTTCGAGGAAGCGCTCAAGCACAAGAAGTCGAACCGCCTGCTGGTGCGCGAATGCCATGAGCGCTTTTTGTCGTATCTGCGGCTGCGAGAATGGCGCGAGTTGCACGGCCAGTTGCACGCGCTGGTGGCGGAGATGGGCTGGCGGCTGAACGAGAAGGCGGCTCGTTACGAGGAGATCCACCGCGCGCTGTTGGCCGGACTGCTGGGCAACATCGGCTTCAAGTCGGAAGAAGCGGGAATCTACCTCGGGGCACGCCAGATCAAGTTCGTGCTCAGCCCGGCCTCCGCGCTCAAGAAGAAGGGGCCGAAGTGGGTGATGGCGGCGGAACTCACCGAGACCACGCGCCTGTTCGCCCGTGGTGTCGCGGCAATCGAGCCGGAGTGGATCGAAAAACTGGGCCAGCACCTGGCCAGGCGCAGCTATCGCGAGCCGCACTGGTCGAAGGACTCGGGCAGCGTGGTCGCCTACGAGCAGGTGACGGTGTACGGCCTGGTGGTGGTGCCCAAACGGCGGGTGCAATACGGCCCCATTGACCCTAAGGAAGCGTGGGAACTTTTCATCCGCGGCGCGCTGGTCGCAGGGCACTATGCTGGAAACGCGCCGTTCCTGGACCACAACCGCCGGCTGATCGAAGAGGTGCAGGAACTCGAGCACAAGTCGCGCCGCCACGACGTCCTGGTGGACGACGAAGCCATATTCGCGTTCTACGCCGAACGCATTCCGCATGGGATATACAGCGCGGTGGATTTCGAGAAATGGCGCAGGGAAGCCGAACGCGACAATCCGAAGCTGTTGTTCCTGACCCGCGACTATCTCATGCGCCATTCCGCGGAGCAGGTGACCGAGGATCTTTTCCCGGATGCGCTGGCGGTGGGAATGCAGACTTTCGATCTTGCCTACCGATT
>CAYNFN010000069.1:0-1779 GCA_964396485.1 uncultured Alcaligenaceae bacterium | reverse complement strand
AAGCCGGACTCAAGTTTTAAGGACAGATCATGGCCAGGATGCAGCAGTACAAGGAAGGCAGCAGCGATGGGCTGCGAGAGAAGATGGTGTCGGTCAATCGCGTCACCAAGGTGGTGAAGGGCGGCCGCATTCTCGGTTTTGCCGCGCTGACGGTGGTGGGCGACGGTGATGGCAGCATCGGCATGGGCAAGGGCAAGGCCCGCGAAGTGCCGGTGGCGGTGCAGAAAGCGATGGACGAGGCGCGCCGCAAGATGGTCAAGGTATCGCTCAAGAACGGGACCCTGCAGCACGCGGTGGTCGGCCAGCACGGCGCCGCCAAAGTGTTCATGCAGCCCGCTTCCGAGGGTACCGGGATCATCGCCGGCGGTCCGATGCGGGCGATCTTCGAGGTAATGGGCGTGACCAACGTGCTCGCAAAGTGCCTCGGCTCGACCAATCCCTACAACGTGGTTCGCGCCACGATCAACGGTTTGCAGGGGATGAGCACCCCCTCCGAGATCGCGGCCAAGCGCGGCAAGACCGTAGAAGAGATCCTGGGGTAAACCATGCCTGAGAAAATAATGGCTGAGAAGAAAGCGGCCGACAAGGAAACCGCTAGGAAAGCGCCGGCCAGGAAAACAACCGTCAGCAAAAAAGAGGCGGCGAAATCCGGCAAGAAGGTCAGAGTCACGCTGGTGCGCGGCGTGATCGGTACCCGCGAGAGCCATCGTGCCACGGTGCGCGGCCTGGGCCTGCGACGCATCAACCACACGGTGGAACTGGAAGACACCCCGGCGGTGCGCGGCATGATCAACAAGGTGAGCTACCTGCTGAAGTGCGAGGCGTAAATGCGTTTGAACCAGATTAAACCGGCAGCCGGCTCCAAACACGCCAGGAAGCGTGTCGGTCGCGGCGTCGGCAGCGGCACCGGCAAGACCGCGGGCCGCGGCCATAAGGGCCAGAAGGCGCGCTCCGGCGGCTTTCATAAGATCGGTTTCGAGGGCGGCCAGATGCCGCTGCACCGGCGCCTGCCCAAGCGCGGCTTCGTTTCGTTGACCGGCGGCGACACCGTCGAGGTGCGTTTGTCGGCGATCAATGAATTGACGGGGGACGACATCGACATCCTGGTGCTGAAGCAGGCCGGCGTGGTGCCGAACTCGGCGCGCGCGGCCAAGGTCATCCTGGCCGGCGAGATCAAGCGCAAGGTGAAACTGCGCGGATTGCTGGTCACCAAAGGTGCGCGTGCGGCCATCGAGAAGGCCGGCGGCATCATTGAAGGCTGAATAGAACTTGGCAGAGAACTCATTTCTGGGACTGTCCGGGAAGTTCGGCGACCTGAAGCGCCGGCTTCTGTTCCTGCTCGGCGCACTGATCGTCTATCGGATCGGCGCGCACGTGCCGGTTCCGGGTATCGATCCGGTGCAACTGGCGGAGCTGTTCAAGTCGCAGCAGGGCGGCATCCTGGACATGTTCAACATGTTCTCGGGCGGTGCGCTGTCGCGGTTCACCATCATTGCCCTGGGGATCATGCCGTATATCTCGGCATCGATCATCATGCAATTGCTGACAGTGGTATCGCCCCAACTGGAACAGCTGAAGAAGGAAGGCGAGTCGGGACGCAGGAAGATTACCCAGTACACGCGCTACGGCACGTTGTTCCTGGCGACTTTCCAGGCGCTGAGCATCGCCATCGCACTGGAATCGCAGCGCGGCCTGGTGCTGGAGCCGGGACTGGCGTTCCGTTTCATCACCGTGGTGACGCTGGTTACCGGCACGATGTTCCTGATGTGGTTAGGTGAG
>CAYNFN010000068.1:0-2822 GCA_964396485.1 uncultured Alcaligenaceae bacterium | reverse complement strand
ATTACCGTCGTCACCGCATTTGTCGCCGCAATCTGCATCCACTGGTACCGGGGTTCACACCGCGGGCGCCTGGCCGAGGCAATCCGCGACAACGAACTGCGAGTCGAGTACATGGGCGCATCGGTCGCCAACACCGTTCACATCAATTATGTGATGTCGGCGGTCCTGGCGGGTCTCGGTGGTGCGCTCGCCGCGATCAGCGTCGGCCACATCGATCCGGAAATGGCTTACTGGACTACCTCGGGCGAGTTCGTTTTCGTCGCCATTCTAGCCGGCACCGGCAATGTGCTTGCGCCCTTTCTGGGCGCGTTCATCTTCGAGACCATCCGTAGCTTCGCCTATGAGTACTCGCCGAATACCTGGCAAATGGCGCTCGGCATCAGCATGTTGATCGTGATCATGTTCCTGCCCGGCGGGCTATGGTCGCTGTTCACCCGCATGCGAAAGACGGCGTGACATGGCAATCGTTCTTGAAGCCAGGGGACTCAATAAGAGTTTCGGCGCGGTGACCGCGGCCGAGGACATCAACGTTGGCGTCGAAGGGGACAGCATCGTCGGCCTGATCGGCAGCAACGGCGCCGGCAAGACCACGTTCGTCAACATGGTCACCGGTTATCTCAAACCCTCCTCCGGCAGCATCGTCTTCGGCGAGCGCGATATCACGCCGCTGGCGCCGCGCCAGATTACGCGTCTCGGCATCTGCCGCTCGTTCCAGATCCCACAGTTGTTCAACACCCTGTCGGTTTTCGAGAACCTGCTGGTCGGCGTCGGCATCGTGGCCTCCGGCGGCAGCAAGTGGGCGGACGCGAGTCGCCATGCCGGCACCCCCGGCGAGACGGTGGGCTCGATGCTGGAGCGCTTCAATCTCACCGGTTATCGCGACAAGCCGGCCGGCGTGCTGCCCGAGGGCGTGCGCAAGCTGCTCGACATCGCCATGGCCATGGTGGTGAAGCCGAAGATCCTGCTGCTCGACGAACCCACCTCGGGCGTGTCGGCGGACGAGAAGTTCGAGTTGATGGACATGGTCATGGAAGCGGTGCGGGCGCAGCAGGTCACGGTACTATTCGTCGAGCACGACATGGATATCGTCAACCGTTATACCCATCGCGTGCTGGCGTTTTACGAGGGCCGGATCATCGCCGACGGCGAACCCGCCGTTGTTCTGGACGACGCCGAGGTGCGCAAGTACGTGACCGGCGAGGCGCGCGCCGCCGGCAGAGGCAAGCATGCTCAGCATTAAAGGGCTCGACGTCTCCATTCAGTCGGTCAGCATCCTGCGCGGGGTCAGCATGGACGTGCCGACCGGAAAGTTCGCCGGCCTGATCGGCCGCAACGGCGCCGGCAAGACCACGCTCATGCGCTCGGTGATAGGTATTCTTCCGGCGCGCCAGGGCACGATCCGTTTCGACGAAGTGCCGCTCGACAGGATGCCGGCCCACCAGCGTGCACGCGGCGGAATCGGATACATGCCCGAGGACCGGCGCCTCGTACCACAGCTGACCGTCGAGGAAAACATATTGATTCCGGCGTGGGCGGCAGGCGTTGCGGAGCCGCAGACGCGACTGGCGCGGGTATACAAGATGATTCCCGAAGTCGAAGCCATCGCCGTCCGCAAGGCGCTGCAGCTCTCCGGCGGCCAGCAGAAACTGGTGGCGCTGGCGCGCGCACTGATGTGCGGCACCAAGCTGCTGCTTCTCGACGAGCCGTTCGAGGGCGTGGCGCCGGTGCTGGCGCACCGGCTGGCGGAAGTGATTTCCGGACTGAAAAGCGAGGGGCTCTCGGTCATCCTCACCGAGTCCGATCTCTCGCACTCGGAGGAAATTCTCGACATGGTTTACACCATCGACCGCGGAGAGGTCTCGGTCGCGGCGGTTTGACCTGAAACGTGGAAGGGGCGCCGCTTGCGGCGCATCCATTCATAACCACAGGCGCATCGATGGGTGTGGTGCCAGACCAGACCGGAGAAGAAATAGCGGTTGGCTCGCGGCACCGTTTCGCCCTTAAACCGAGCGTCTTGCTACCGTAAAGGCGCCTCTAAGCGCCTGCACCGAGGTCATGTTACGGACTTGTTTAGACCGGTCAATCGGTTGCGGTGATCCGACCCCAGTTCTCCGTGCCCTCCAGAAACTCTCGGAGCCCGTATAACTCTTGCGACTACTTGAGTCCGGCCTGACTCAACAGATTCGCCATCCGGTCGATTTCTGCGGGATTGCGAAATGACGTCGCCTTGGGCGCCCACTCCGTTTTAAACTTTTCGAGCGTGAAGCCCGGATTGTCGCGAAGCAGGACTTCCAGTTCTTGCGCGGCCTGGTTTTGTTGGCCCAAAGCCGCATAGGCGCAAATCAATCGGATGCGCACTGCGGTATATTTGGGAGCAAGTTTCAAGGCCTTGAGGAACCAGAAAATCGCCTGATCATGGCGACCCTGAAGGCGATATGTATCGCCCAGAAACATCGGAAACCAGGATGGCGGAAAGGGACTCTGGCGAATGGCCTTCGTCAGTAATCGCTCAGCCTCTTCCAGTCTTCCCTGCCAGTAGAAGGCCAGGCCAATGATTGCGCCCACGTCCGCATCGTTGGCGCTCGTGGCCAGCGCTTTTTCGAACTCGCGGTTCGCCCGCTCATCGTCCCCCTTGACGAACCAAACATACCCCAGGTGCGCATGTGCGATTCCAAGCTCGCTGTCCAGATTGACAGCGTTCTGGGCGGCGATTTGAGCCCGGTTCAGCACTTCGGCGGAGGGGCCGCCCCAACCATAGCGGTAGTCGATCACGTTCTTCATCGCAACCCAGGCATAAGCGATCGCAAACTTCGGGTCCTGCT
>CAYNFN010000067.1:0-3856 GCA_964396485.1 uncultured Alcaligenaceae bacterium | reverse complement strand
ATCAATTGGGGGCGCTGGCGCCCTGTTTCAACGCTTTCATGGTGTCCACCGCGAAGCACAGGTCTTCCCACGCCTTGGCCTTGTCGGTGAGGTTGCGCAGCAGGTAGGCCGGATGGTAAGTCACGATCAGGGGCGTGCCGCGATAGGCGTGCGCACGGCCGCGCAGGCTGGCAATGGTCGCTTCGGTGCCCAGGAGGTTCTGTGCCGCGACCTTGCCGAGCGCGATGATCAGCCTCGGCTTGATAAGCCCGATCTGGCGGGCGAGGTAGGGCTCGCAGGCGTTGGCCTCGGCGGGCTCGGGGGTGCGATTGCCCGGTGGCCTGCACTTCACGACGTTGGCGATAAAGACGTTGTCATCGCGCTTCAATCCGATCGCGGCGAGCATTTTGTCCAGCAGCTTGCCGGCCTGGCCGACGAAGGGCTCCCCGCGCGCATCCTCTTCGGCGCCGGGACCTTCGCCGACGAACAGCCATTCGGCGTGCTCGTCGCCCACTCCGAACACTGCCTGGCGCCGCTGCTTGTGGAGAACGCACGAGGTGCAGGCGGCAACCGCGGACTTGAGCTGTTGCCAGTTCATCGCCCCGATCTGCCCACCGCGGTCATCCGCGGCAAGCGGTTGCGCCGTTGGCAGCGGCTGCAGATCCTGGACGGCGCTTTGAACTGTGTGCGTTTCCTGCGCGGCAAGCGCCGCACGCCTGCGCACCCACAAGGGCGTGAGGCCGAGTTCCGTGAGGATCAGCGCCCGGCGGCTCACAGCATCAGTCCCATCAGGATCGCATCCTCGCGCCCGCCGGCTGCCGGGTAATAGCCGCGGCGAATGCTGATGTCGCGAAAGCCGAAGTCCGCGTACAGCCGCCGCGCCGACGTATTGGACGGTCGTACCTCCAGGAACATCTGTTGTGCGTCGCTGTCGCGGCCGATGCGCACGAAATGCTCCAGCAGCGAGCGGCCCAGCCCGCGTCCCTGCCACTGCGGCGTGATGCTCAGATTGAGCAGATGCGCCTCCCTGACGCCGATCATGAGCACGCCGTAGCCTGCAACCACCCCGCCGCAATCGATCACCCAGCAGCTGTAGCCGACCCGCATCGAGTCGTCGAAATTGCCCCGCGTCCACGGGTGCGTATAGATGACCGGCTCGATCACCATGATCCGATCGAGATCGGCGGCGCGCATCGGACGCAGTTTCGGCAGGCTGTCGAGCTGGGCACTCATGGTTGTTCGTGCATTTTACGGGCGACCTTGTCGCGCACATAGAGCGGCACCGCCTGCTCTGCGGGAACGCCGTGGCCGGCGGCAAGTATCGGCAACGCCAGCTGCGCGACCTCCCGGGCGTGAGGAAAGGCATGCGATTGAACTCGAGCAAGCTGGCCGTGATAGCGCGCCGCCAGGGCCTCGCCATACACCGCGAAACCGTTGCCGCAACCCACCCAGTCCCCGCCCTCCAATGCCGGCGCCGCGTCGGCCTTGCATACGTTGGGCGTCACTGTTTCGCTCCATCCTGCGCCGTTGCGCTGGTAAGCGGCGTGGTAAATCTCGCCCATGCGCGCATCAAGGCAGGCCACCACCCTCGGCGCACCGGCGGCCTGCGCCAGCGCCAGCAGCGTTCCGACCGGCACAACCGGAAGCCCGGCACCGAACGCCAGCCCCTGCGCGACTCCGCAGGCGATGCGCAGGCCGGTGAACGATCCCGGTCCGGCACCGAATGCGACACCGTTCAGAAGCGCCAACTCAAGATTCGATGCGCCCAACAGCGCGTCAATCATCGCCAGAATCAGTTCGGAGTGCTTCTGGCCGGCGAGTTCTTCGCGGAAAGTGAGCTTTCCGTCATGCAGCAACGCGACCGAACAGTATTCCGTCGAAGTGTCGAGGGCGAGGATGTTCAAGGAGGGTCCATCAGCGCTTGAGTAGCGTGAAACCAGCCGTCCACGCGGATTCTAGCCGAACCGAAACTCCATAAGTTAGTTGTTATAATCGCAGCCTGTCAGCCGCGGCGGGCGGCGACCGCGCTGTCAAGAAACATAAAGACCCATCCGGAGGATCAATCATGAATCGTTTCTTGCGCAGCGTCGGCGCAACATCCGCACTTTTCGCACTCGCACTCCTTGGGAGTCCATTCGCCTCGGCGCAGGCTCCGCTCCGAATCGGCGTTATTACGTTTCTTTCCGGACCGGCTGCCGGTCCCTTCGGCGTACCGGCCAAGAATGCCTCGGATCTGCTGGCGGACGTCCTGAACAAGGGCGGGCAGATTCCGGGCTATGAAAAGAAGGGCTTCGGTGGACGCCCGATCGAAGTGGTATATGTCGACGAAGCCGGCGGCCCAACCAAGGTGGTCACCGAATACCGCAACATGGTCGAGCGCCAGAACGTGGACCTGGTGATCGGAGTGATCTCCTCCGGCGACTGCCTGGCGGTGGCGCCGGTGGCCGAGGAGATGAAGAAGCTCACCGTCCTGTTCGACTGCGCCACCAACCGCATCTTCGAGGAGGGCAGCTACAAGTACGTGTTCCGCACCACCACCATGGCCACGCAGGAGAACGTGGCAGCGGCGCGCTACATCGCGGAGAACTATCCCGATCTCAAGGTGTTCTCCGGCATTAACCCGAATTACGCCTGGGGCCAGGACGCCTGGTCAGACTTCACCGAGGCAATGAAGATCATCAAGCCGCAAGCGCAGATCGGCACCATCGTCTGGCCCAAGCTCGGCGCGGGCCAGTACGGCACCGAGATCTCCGCGGTGCTGGGCAGCGGCGGCGAGATCGTGCACAACGGGCTGTGGGGCGGCGACCTCGAGGCTTACATCCTGCAGGCGGCGCCGCGCGGCCTGCTGGCCAAGATGCCCAACATCATCATGACGGGGGAGACGGTGATCGAGCGCATGGGTGCGCAACTGCCCGATGGCACCATCCTCGGCGCGCGCGGCCCGAACGGCCCGTTCGCCCCGCCCACCACGCTCAACAAGTGGTTCCAAAAGGCATTCAAGGAACGCTTCGGCGCTGCGCCGGTTTACGCCTCGTATCACATGGTGACCGCGTTCCTGGGTGCCAAGGCCGCATTCGAAAAAGCGCAGGCCGCCAACAAGGTGCACGACCCAACGATCGACCAGATCATCGGCGCGTTCGAATACCTCAAGTTCGAGTCGGTCTCCGGCACGGTGGACATGTCGCTGGGTAAGGGACACCAGGCAGTGCAGCACGTGCCCTACGGGACGGTGAAGAAGGTCGACGGCAAGATCACGCTCACCAACATCAAGTACTACCCGCCGGATCAGATCAGCCCGCCGGACGGAATGAAAAGCATCGACTGGATCCGCTCCGGTTTCAAACGCTGACAAACTGCCACCTCACCCCCCACCCTCTCCACTGACGTGGAAAGGGAGCTCAAATGCCTTCAATGAAAGAATTCAACATCGCGCTGATTCCGGGTGACGGCATCGGCAAGGAAGTCGTCCCCGAGGGCACGCGCGTCCTCGACGCCGCAGCGAAAGCTCACGGCGGGCTCCGGTTCAGTTACCGCGGCTTCCCGTGGAGCTGCGAGTACTACCAGAAGCACGGACGCATGATGCCCGCGGACGGACTGGACCAGTTGCGCCCCTTCGATGCCATCTTTCTCGGTGCCGTCGGGTTTCCCGGCGTGCCGGACCACGTCTCGCTGTGGGAACTGATCGCGCCGATACGCCGCGGCTTCCAGCAGTACGCCTGTGTGCGGCCGGTAAAGTTGCTGCCGGGAGTGAAATCACCGCTTGCCGACCGCGGCCCGCAGGACATCGACTTCGTAGTGGTTCGCGAAAACAACGAGGGCGAGTACTCGAACATGGGCGGCCGCATCTACTCCGGCACGCCCAATGAAGTGGTCAGCC
>CAYNFN010000066.1:0-8527 GCA_964396485.1 uncultured Alcaligenaceae bacterium | reverse complement strand
GATCACCGCCCGGCTCTGCGCGGCGAAAGCCTCGTTCAATTCGATCCAGTCCAGCGCGTCCTGTTTCAGTCCCACCTGCTTCAACACCTTGGGAATGGCGAACTTCGGACCGATTCCCATTATTTCCGGCGGCACGCCGGCCACCGCGAAACCGAGAAAGCGTCCCAGCGGTTGCAGGTTGAAGCGCTTGACGGCAGCTTCGCTGGCAAGAATCACCGCCCCGGCCCCGTCCGAGGTCTGCGAACTGTTGCCGGCGGTGACGGTGCCGTTGGCGGCGAACGCGGGCCTCAGTTTCGCCAGCACGTCCGCGGTTGTGCCGGCTCGCGGACCTTCGTCCACGCTGACTAATTTGCTGCGGGTCGCCACCTGGTGGTGCTCGAAATCGGGGATGCGCTCGTTGACGGTATAGGGCGTGATCTCGTTTCCGAACTCGCCCTTTTCGATCGCCGCAAGCGCGCGCCGGTGCGACTCGGTGGCGAACTGGTCCTGGGCCTCGCGGCTGACTTTCCATTGCTCCGCGACCTTCTCCGCGGTGATGCCCATGCCATAGGCGATGCCGACGTTTTCGTCCTTGAGGAAGATCTGCTCGTTGGCGGCGATCTTGTTGCCGCCCATCGGAATCATGCTCATGCTTTCGGTGCCGGCGCCGATCATGACTTCGGCTTCGCCGAGGCGGATGCGGTCCGCCGCAATCGCCACCGCCTGCAGCCCCGACGAACAGAAGCGATTGATGGTCATTCCCGAAACGCTGTTGGGGAATCCCGCGACCAGCAGCCCGATGCGTGCGACGTTCATCCCCTGCTCGGCCTCCGGCATGGCGCAGCCGACCACGACGTCGTCGATCGCCGAGGGATCCAGCCCCGGCGCCTGCGCGAGCGCGCTTTTCAGCACGTGCGCCAGCAAGTCGTCGGGACGGACATTCCTGAATACGCCGCGCGGCGCCTTGCCCACCGGCGTGCGCGTCGCCGCTACGATGTATGCATCCTGTACTTGTTTGCCCATCTTTCAATCTCCAGTTTCAATCTTGAACCACGGAGGACACAGAGGACACGGAGGAAAGGCAAGAGCAAAAAAAGCAAACGAGTGTAAAAAGCTCCAATTGGCAGATGCTCCAGCAAAGTCGAAATTGGCGGCAGAGGATCACGAACAGTCACCTCGCTTCTGTCTCCCATTCGTTTTCACTCGTTTTTGGTTTTCCTCCGTGTCCTCTGTGTCCTCCGTGGTGAAGAATTAGTTTCTCAATGGTTTCCCCGTTTTCAACATGTGTTCGATCCGGGCTTGCGTTTTCTCGGTGGCGATCAATTCCATGAACGCCTGGCGCTCCAGATCGAGAAACCATTCCTCGGTCACCGGCGTGCCCGGCTCGACGTCCCCGCCGCACAGGACATAGGCGACCTTGCTGCCAATCAGAAAATCATGCTCCGAGATATGCCGGCCGGCGAGCATGTTGGCCATTGCCATCTTGAAAGTGGCGATCGCCGTGCGTCCCGCCGCCGGGATGTTGCGCGCACGCAGCGGCGGCCGGTAGCCGGCCTCGGCCATGGCGTTCAACTCCGCCTTGGCCGCGTACAGCAACTCGAACCGGTTCATCACGACGCGATCGCCGGGCCGCAGATATCCAAGCTCGCGCGAATGCTCGGCGCTCTTGCCCACGCGGGCCATCGCCACGTTCTGGAAGTAGTTCTTGAGGAACGGAAATATGTCACCGCCCCTGGCTTCCGTCGCGGCCCGCAGCGCGAATTCCTTGCAGCCGCCGCCGGCGGGCAGCAGACCGACGCCGACTTCCACCAGGCCGACGTAACTTTCCAAGGCGGCCACGGCACGGTCCGAGTGCATGACGAATTCGCAGCCTCCGCCCAGTGCCATGCCATCCACCGCCGCGACTGTCGGAATCATCGAGTAACGCAGCGCCTGCGACGTAGCCTGGAATTGCTCCACCACCTGCTCGACTTTTTCCAGCCGTCCGGCCATCAGCGCGTCCGCCACGTTGAGCGTGCGCGCCGCCTTGAGGATTGCCGACTCCGCTTGGCGCTTGAACTTCTTCATCATCGACGCAAATGCGGACGGCTTGGCCTCGCTCTTGCGATTGCCGCCGCCGGAGAGATTGGCGCCGACCGAGAACGGCGGCTCGGTCTGCCAGATGATCAGGCCCTTGAAGCCGCGCTCGGCCTCGTCGATCGCCTGCATCACGCCGTCGAGCACGTCCTCGCCGATCGAATGCATCTTGGTCTTGAAACTGACGATACCGATGTCGTCGCCGGTGGTCCACATTCGCACCGCGTCGGTTTCGAACACCGTGCTGCCGTAAACGGCGGATTCGCTGATCAGGCGATCCGGAAACGGCTGGCGCCGGTAGACCGGAAGCGTCGGGCGCGTCTTGTAGGTGCGCTGCGCGACGCTCCAGGAGCCCGGCGCAGCGTGAACCCCGCTGCGTCCCGGCTCGGTGACCCATGCCGGCAGCGGCACCGGCGACATGCTCTTGCCCGCGGCGATGTCCTCGGCGATCCACTTCGCCATATCGGCCCATCCAGCTGCCTGCCAGATCTCGAACGGCCCCTGGTTCCAGCCAAAACCCCAGCGGATCGCCAGATCGAGGTCGCGCGCGTTGTCGGCGATCGATTCGAGATGCACCGCGCAGTAGTGCAGCATGTCGCGGAACACCGACCACATGAATTGCGCCTGGGGATGCGAACTGGCGCGCAACTGGGCAAAGCGTTCACCAAGGTTCCTGTTCTTGAGGATCGCTACCACCGACTCGTGGGCCTCGCCGGCGGAAGGACGGTAGTCCCGCTTCGCCGGATCCAGTACCTGGATTTCCTTGCCCGCCTTGCGGTAGACGCCACTGCCGGATTTCTGTCCGAACGCTTTCTGCTCGAGCAATGACTTGAACCAGTCCGGCACTTCGTAATACTTGTGCCAGGGGTCGTCCGGGAGCGTCTCCTTCATGGTGTTGACGACGTGCGCCAGCGTGTCGAGGCCGACCACGTCCGCAGTACGGTAGGTGGCGCTCTTCGGCCGGCCGATCAGCGAACCGGTCAATGCGTCCACTTCGTCGAAGCCCAGTCCAACCCGTTTTGTGTGATGGAAAGTGGCTAGGATCGAAAACACCCCGACCCGGTTGGCGATGAAGTTCGGCGTATCCTTGGCGCGAACCACCCCCTTGCCGAGCATTGTTACCAGGAATTCCTCGAGCTGGTCGAGAATCGCCGGTTTGGTCGCCCGGCAGGCGATCAACTCGACCAGGTGCATGTAACGCGGCGGATTGAAGAAGTGCACGCCGCAGAACCGCGAACGATGCTGCTCCGGCATCGCCTCCGACAGTGAGTTGATCGACAGTCCGGAAGTATTGCTGGCGAAAATCGTGCTTTCGCCGAGATGCGGCGCGACCTTCTCGTACAACGCCTTCTTCCAGTCCATGCGCTCGGAGATCGCCTCGATGACGATGTCGCAGTCCTTGAGAAGACCCAGGTGCTGGTCGTAGTTGGCGGCCTGGATGTATTCGGCCCGGCCGGGAACCGAGAGCGGGCCCGGCTCGAGCTTTTTCAGTCCGTCTATCGCCTTGCGGACGATGCCGTTCGGGTCGCCCTCCTTCGCCGGCAGTTCGAACAGGATGGCCTCGACGTTGGCATTGACGAGGTGGGCTGCGATCTGCGCCCCCATTACGCCGGCGCCGAGCACGGCGACCTTGCGAACGATGAACGGGGAATGGCCTGCCATCTGTGTTCCTTGTTTGTTGCAACGGCGCGGTCGTCCCGCGCCGTGAATACTCGAAACGGCGGCAGGCTAAAGCCTGCCGCCGAATTGCGCATCAGAAGCTGTGCGTGTACTGGATGCTGACAATGTCCACCGAGCCTTCGTACGATCCGGTGACATTGGACTGCGTACCCGGTTGGCTGGTCGGCACCGTGAAACCGGGGGCCTGCTGGCTGCGGGTGAAGTTGATGTCGGCGTCCTTGATGAAGATGTGCGTGTATCCCAGATCGATGCGGCCACTCCGCCCCATTTTTCTCTGACCACCGAAGGCAAGCCAGATGCGATCGTTGTCGGGCAGTCTGACCGTGCGCGTGGTTTCGCTCTTGACCGGCGTTTGGTCGTACGCGACACCGGCTTTCAGCGTCCAGGTATGGTTGTACTTGTAGTTGGCCCCGACCGAGACACGCCACGCATCGTCGAAATTGAACAATAGACTGTCCCGCAATGTGCCGTTCGTCGTGTTCACGATGTTGACGCGGTTGATTTCGCTCCAGCGGGTTAACGATACGTCGCCGAGCAGTTCAAGCCGGCCGCTGACCCCTCGCACCACACTGAGTGAAAAAGTGTCGGGAAAAGTGATGTCAGCCTTTGCCGGACCACTCGCGGCAGCTGCCACTAAAACCCCTACACCGCTGCCGGTATCGCTGGTGACCGCCACGTTCCCCTCGAGTTCGTAATCGATGACCGACCGGTAGCTGAAGCCGATCCGCGTGTCCCGATCAGCCAGGAACAGCACGCCGAAGTTCCAGCCCCAGCCGTCGTCATCGGCTTCGAGTTTCACCTTCCCGGGTTCATTAAAGCCAAGCGCTGCGGCATTGGTCAATTCGGTGTGGGCTTGCTGATAGTTGATTCCCGCGCCGATCGAGACGGCATCGGAAAGCCTGTACGAGATTGACGGGTTGATGTTCACCGTCATTAGCTCGGACTTGATTCCTTGGAAGCGGCCCACCCAACTATCGTCGTACTCGGTGGTAAGACCGAATGGCACGTTCACCCCGATGCCGAAACGCATCCGATCGCCGATCGGCATGACGAAGTAGGCGTTGGGCACCACTGAGGTACCGCCGGGATCGCCCGTGCCGGTTACCGTGGCACCTCCCAAAATGAAAGGCGCCGTCCCACGGCCGTTGAAGTGCGCCTGCACGCCGATGACGTGGCCCGCCACCGCGAACTGGCTGCCTTGAAGGCGGCTCATGCCGGCCGGATTGAAGAACACCGTACTCGCGTCCTCCGCCGTCGCGGCTGCGCCCGCGTAGGCATTGCCCATGCCGCTGCCGCTCTGCTCGATGAGCGCGAAGCCGGCGGCAGAGGCTGGTCCGGGCGCGCCGCCAAGCGCCGCTGCGATGGCAACTACCATCAGGTCAATGCGAAAGCCTTGCCGCATTTTCTCTTCCTCTTTGAGAACGTACCCTGCAATTTCCAAGCCCCGCATTGAGCTAGCCTGATTCCTGGTTCACGGGCCGCGGACGCCGTTGGTCGTCCACCGCCACGTATGTCAAAGTCGCTTCCGTCACTTTCACTGCTTCGTGAAGGGTGCGCCGCTGCGCGTACACCTCGACGTCCACCGTGATCGAGGTGCGGCCCACGCGCACGATATCCGCGTAGAAGCTCACCAGGTCTCCGATCAGCACCGGCTGCTTGAAGGTGAACGAGTTCACCGCGACCGTCGCGATCCGCCCGCGGGCCAGCCGCATCGCCGGGATGCTGCCGGCGATGTCCACCTGCGACATGATCCAGCCGCCAAAAATGTCCCCGGTGTAGTTGGCATCCGACGGCATCGGCACCACGCGCAGCACCACCTCCCGTCCCTTGGGCAGTTCGACCAACTGCGCAGCCTGCTGCGGTTTCTCAGTGGCCTTCATACAGCTTCTCGTAGTCCGTCTGGTGCGCTTGCACCACTTTCTCGCGCTTCAGCTTCATGGTCGGCGTGAGCATGCCGTTCTCGATCGTCCAAGGCTGCGTCAGAATCGCCGCCCGGTGCACCTGGGCGTAGCCGGGGAAGGTCTTGATCTGCCGCTCGATGCGCTCGAGCGCCATCTTCTCGGCTTGCTGGCTGCGCATCGCGCTTTCGGAATTCGGGTCGAGTCCATGCGCCGGGGCCACCTTCGCCCACTGGTCGCGGTTGAGCACCACGAACACGGTCAGAAACGGCTTGCCCTCGCCGAGGACCATCACCTGCTCGAACAACGGATCGCGCACGATTGCCGCCTCCATGTCCACAGGCGGTACTTTTTCGCCGTTGGACATGACGATGATTTCCTTCAGGCGCCCGGTGATGTAGATATGTCCGCTGTCGTCGATGCGCGCGGTATCGCCGCTATTGAGCCAGCCGTCGGCCGTGAACATCGCCCTGGTCGCCTCGGGGTTGTTCCAGTAACCGAGCATCACGTTCGGCCCCTTCACCAGCAGCGCGTCCTTGTCGCCGATTTTGACCTGGACGCCGGGGATGGGCTTACCGATGCTGGCCGGAATGTTGTCCTCGATCCGGTTGGTGCTGACCACGGGGCTTGCTTCGGTCAGGCCGTAGCCCTGGATGACGGGCAGGCCGAGTCCGATGAACATCTGGGCAATTTCCGGCGACAGCGCCGCACCGCCGCAGGTCGCGGCACGCAGGCGCCCGCCGAGCCGTGCCATGACTTTCGAAGCGACCAGTTTCTTGAGAACGGGCCACAGCAGGAAACCGGGCTTCCAGCGCCCGCGACCCTGCTGATGCTGGAATCGCCCCCAGCCCACGGCGACCGCCGCTTCGAAGAGCTTCCTGCGGGCGGCAGGTCCCTCAGCCAGCTTCTGCTTGATGGCACCGTAGACGCGTTCGTAGATCCGCGGCACCGAGATCAGCAACGTCGGCCGTATCGACTGCAAGTCCTCGGCGAGCTGCTGCACCGAACGCGCGAATGCGGTCTGCGCGCCACACATGACGATGCCGTAGTAGCCGCAGGTGCGCTCCAGCGTATGCGAGAGCGGCAAGAACGACAAGAGCAGATCGTCCTGGTAAATCTGCAGGCACTGCAGCGTCGCGTAGGCATTCTGCAGCATGTTGTTGTGCGACAGCATCACGCCTTTCGGGCGCCCGGTCGTGCCTGATGTATAGATGATGCTCGCGAGCTTCTTGCCGTCGCTGTTGACGTGCTTGACCGCGCCGGCAGTCCTGGGCAGCCACTCATTCAGGCTTTTCAATCGCGGATCCGGAGACGGGCCGGACAGCGGATTCAGGCAAACAACGCGCTTGAGCCCGGCAAGTTGGTCCTGCACTTCGGCGAACTGCCCCCACTGTTCCGGATTCTCGACGAGCAGCAGCTTCGCGCCCGAGTTCTGCACGATGTAGGCGATATTGTCGGGACGATCGGTGGTGTACAACGGCACCGTGACCAGATCGAGCCCCATCGCAGCCTGATCGAAGACCACCCAGGTGACGCTGTTGCGCAGCACGATCGCCACCCGGTCTCCGGGCTGGAAGCCGTCGGCCTCGAGCGCCCCTTGCCAGCGCGCCACCAGCTTCTCGACGTCGCTCCAGGTGTAGTCTTTCCAGGTGCCGCCAGGCTCGTCGAAATTCTTGTAGGCGAGCGCGCTCGGCGATCGCCGCACGCGCTCCTGGAACATACCATCCAGGGTCTTGGCGGTCTCCGGGGGAATGACGTCCATTTTCTGCGTCATTTTGTTCTCCTCGAGTGTTGGTCCGTGAGCCTTCTAGTCGAGAAAAATGTCGTTGCTTAGCGGTGCGCCCGGCGTCACCGCGTACTGCTCGAAATCGGTGACGCCGTGACCGCGCAGGACCTCTTCGTCGATGAAAAAATTGCCTGTCGTCGAGCGGCTGTCGCGCGTGATGATCACATATGCGGCGTCCGCCATGATCGCGGGCTTGCGGCTGGACGCCACCGCCTGCGGGAAAAAGGTTTCCACCGCCGCGGTGGCAATAGTAGTGCGCGGCCACAGCGAGTTGACGGCAATGCCGTTCGGCGCGAACTCGGCCGCCATCCCCAGGGTACACATGCTCATCCCGTACTTGGCCATGGTGTAGGCGACGTGATCCCTGAACCACTTCGGGTTCAGGTTGAGCGGCGGGGAAAGCGTGAGGATGTGCGGATTCCGGGACTTCATCAGGTGCGGTATGCACGCCTGCGAGCACACGAACGTTCCGCGGGCATTGACCTGGTGCATCAGGTCGTAGCGCTTTGCCGGCGTAGCCAGGGTGTTGCCGATGTTGATCGCGCTGGCGTTGTTGACCAGCACGTCGATGCCGCCAAACCGTTCGACCGTTTCCTTCACCGCGGCCGCGACCGAGTTCTCGTCACGGATGTCGAGTTGCAGGGGCAGCGCCCGTCCGCCTAATCCTTCGACCTCCTTCGCAGTGACGAATATCGTGCCCTTGAGCTTCGGATGCGGGTCGGCGGTCTTGCCGGTCACCACGATATTGGCGCCGTCGCGCGCGCAACGCAGCGCAATCTCGCGGCCGATGCCGCGGCTCGCCCCGGTGATGAATACCGTCTTGTTTTTCAAATCACTCAGAATCTACCTCGTTCAACGCAAAACCCGCAAGGGAAAAAATCTTGAACCACAGAGCACACAGAGGAAACTAATCTGTAGTAATTGAGATTTGATCGCTCAAGGAACGTCAGATCAGATCGAACCGCTTTCCTGCATTCCCTCATCCCCAACCCTTCTGCTCCGCTTCAAGTGTTCCCTTGTCCCGAGGGGAGAAGGGAGTTGTCTTCCCTCTCAGCCATACAAGTGGCCCCTCTCCCTCCGGGAGAGGGTAGGGTGAGGGAGGCGCAGC
>CAYNFN010000065.1:0-3808 GCA_964396485.1 uncultured Alcaligenaceae bacterium | reverse complement strand
TCGCCGTGCTTGCCGAGATGCAGCGTGCCGTCGGTCAGCACCCCGTCAACGTCGAAAATCGCGAGACGGATGCGGCGCGCGCGCGCGATCAGCCGTTTGTTCACCGATCAGAGTCCTCGCCAGTCGCAGCGTTGCCGGGACGCGACCTCGCTCATATGACCTTTGCCCGCATCAGGTCGTGCATGTTAAGCGCGCCAACCAGCCTCATGTCGGTGTCCACGGCAAGAAGCTCTGTGATCTTGTACTCCTCCATGAGTTGCACCGCTTCCACGGCGAGCTGATTGGGCCGGATCGTGCGCGGGCCGCGGGTCATGACTTCGCGCACCGCCTGCTTGCGCAGATCGACGAGTTTTTCCAGCGTGCGTCTCAGGTCGCCGTCGGTGAAGATGCCGACAAGACGATCGCCGCGCTCCACGATGGCGGTCATGCCCATTCCTTTTTTCGACATCTCCAGCACCGCCTCGGAAAGCGACGCGTTTTCCGGCACGCGCGGAATGGCGTCACCGGTGCGCATGACATCCGAGACATGGGTAAGCAGACGCCGGCCCAGGATGCCGCCGGGATGGGAGCGGGCAAAATCTTCCTCGCCGAATCCGCGGGCTTCCAGAAGCGCGACCGCGAGAGCATCGCCAAGCGCCAGCGCTGCCGTGGTGCTGGCGGTTGGCGCGAGCCCGAGCGGGCAGGCTTCCTCGGCGACGTTGGCGTCGAGATGGACGTCGGCCTCGACGGCCAGCGTCGAACGCGGATTGCCGGTGATGGCAATCAGCCTGGCGCCCTGGCGCTTGATGAGCGGGACGATCACCAGCAGTTCGGCGCTCTCTCCCGAATTCGACAGGGCGATCATCACGTCGTCGCGCGTAACCATGCCGAGGTCGCCATGGCTGGCTTCGGCGGGATGGACGAAGAATGCGGGAGTACCGGTGCTCGCCAAGGTGGATGCAATCTTGCGGGCGATGTGTCCGGACTTGCCGATTCCGCTCACCACGACGCGGCCGCGGCAACCGAGCACGATTTCGAGTGCGCGCACGAAACTGTCATCGAGCCGCTCGGAAAGCTTCACCACGGCGCGCGCCTCGATCTCGAGCACCCGTCGACCCAGCGCGATCGCCTGCGCCGGTGCGATCTTTCCCAGTGCTGTCATGGTGATGGAGTATAACCCATGGCATCGAGCGAACGCCTCCGCGCGGCCCGTCGCGAAGTGCTGATCGCCGCGGGGCTGTTGCGGGCGAACGCGCTGGTGATCTCGTATGCGAACACGGCTTCCGCGCTGAAGATTCTGGCGCTGGTGCAGGAGCTGCGTCCCGGGCTGCCGGTGGTGGTGCGTACGCTTGACGACAGCGACATCGACCGGCTCAAGGAAGCGGGCGCGGCGGAGGTCGTGGCGGAGATTCTCGAGGGCAGCCTGATGCTGGCGACTCAGGCGTTGATGCTGCTCGGCGTGCCGCTCAATCGCGTGCTCAGGCGCATGCGCCAGACGCGGGAACAGCGTTACGGGCTGTTCCGCGGTTTCTACCGCGGCGTCACCGACGAAGTCGGCGCCGACGGCGACAAGCTGCAGCCGCGGCTGCACTCGGTGGTACTGCCACCGGGATCGGCGGCGGTGGGAAAGACGCTGAGAGAACTCGATCTGCCCCGGCTCAACGTCGAGGTGAACGCGATCCGCCGCCGCAACATCCGCAGTTCGACTCCGGATCCGGAGACCAGGCTCACCGAGGGCGACGTGATGGTGCTGCGCGGCAGGCAGGAAGACCTGGAAGTCGCGGACATGTACCTGATGCAGGGCTAGACCAAAAAAAGGCCCGCGCGAGGCGGGCCTTTTTACCAGGGAGAAGTCCCTATTACAACAGGCTGACACCGCCGCAGTTGGTGTCCCCTTTCGTGGCGTTCCAAATGCCTGCCGATGTCGTTGCGTCAGTGCAGTTAGTCGCGGTACCGTCGATTGGGGCCGCAGCACCATTCCCCTGGTAACGGGAGAACTGAAAGCCGCCGGTATTGGGGGCGCCGTCGTCGATCTTGCGGTCCATCTCGGCGATGATTTCCACTGGAACCTGGCTTCCGGACTTGATGTTGTGTCTCAGAGGCGACGGTGCTCCTGCCGTGCCGGCTCCGTAAAGGCCGTCGAACACCACCTGCATATAGACGGCGTAGGGATTAACTGGTGACGTTGTCGGGCCCTCGGCTGCGAGGCACGTGTAGGTGCCGGTAATGAATCCAGCCTTCGAAAGGTGTTCCCATGCCAGCACGTTTTCATTATTAGTCGTTTCGATCCGACCGTTGCCGTTGCCGTTACCGACAACGGGACCGCCGCAAACCGACGCAGCAGAGACGCCGACAATGTTGGTCGTCGCGGCGGTGTAATCGCCGGGGAAAGCACGGAAGCGGTCCTGGAAGCCGAAGAACGCCGCCTTGATCCCGTCTTGCTGTGAGATAAGGTTACGGACGCGAGCGCTGGTGATAAGTTCCTGGCCTTTGAGCACGCCGCCGAGCAACAGGCCGATGATGACCAGCACGATGGCAATTTCGATAAGGGTAAAACCCTGATGCTGTTTGCGGTTCATGATGTAAAACCTCCTGTTGAGGTGGGTCCTTTACGTCCCATCGTGCGCGAGATTCGTGCCATCTACAGAGAAAAAGACAAAAATACTTAATTTTCAGACGCTTAGCCTAATTTTCCGAGAAGACTCGATTTCAGTCTTCTTCGGCTCGATCCGTTTGCCAGAAAACTATATAACTATCTGAAATAAAATAATAAAAATAACTTATGCTGTTTTTTGGCGCCGCCTTGACCACATGCCGACATCAATCTCCCCAGCGATGCCGCAGTCGTGAATTCGACGATTTCGACGATCTTTCAACAGCTTCAAGGGCCTTCAGACGTTCCGTGAGAAAACGGGCCTCGTGCGCATCGGTGATCGCGCCGCTCGCCAGCAGTCCGCCGAGAAGGATCTTGGCGGTCTCGTGTTCGCCCATGTCCTCGAGCACAAAAATGTGCATTTGCTTGGCCCAGTGGGGAACCTCCGCCGAGTTGGCGTGCTGGTTGATGGCGCGCGCGTAGCGCAGCGCCAGGACGGGGTCGTTGAGCCTGTGCTTGGCCATGATCGCCGCGTGCGCGAGCCAGCGCCAACGCCGGTTGGGGTCGAGCAGAAACTGGCGATACGCCAGATTCAGCATCTGCCGCTGCTTCTTTTGGTCCGGCACCTGCGAATAGATCTGTGAGGCCATCAACAACGGATACTGACCCGGAGGATCGAGTTCCAGAATCCGGATCAGCCAGTCTTCCACCCGGTCGTAGTCGAGATCCTGGAACGGAATGCTGATGCCGGGCTGGGTGTCGAACGCCTGCAGATACAGGGACAGCAGGTTGGCGGCTGCGATCGGCTCGCCAAGGGATGCAAGCCGCAAAGCTGCGGTCGGCGGAGCCTGGGGAAGGTCCGCGGCGGTGGCGGCGGGGCGCGGCTCCAGTGCCTTGAGCGCAAATTGTGAGGCCAGCGCCGCGGCAAGCAGCGCCAGCACCGCGCCGGGGACGGTCGAGATTGCGCGTTCGGCGCTGGTCTTCATTCGCAATTTGCCGAAAAACGGAAAAACAGATAGACAGGATTTACATGATTCGCAGGATTAACTCCTGAATAGCCTTGCAAACTCAGCCTGCCCGGGTTTTGTTTAATCCTGTAAATCCCGGTAATCCTGTCCGCGAGTTCAAGTTCGAAGTGCAACTCTGATTAACGGGTTGGTTGGGCGAGATGCGATAGCATCCAAGCCCCCTCAACCGCCAAGTCAAAGTTGCCTGGAATGGACTACACACATCTCA
>CAYNFN010000064.1:0-7562 GCA_964396485.1 uncultured Alcaligenaceae bacterium | reverse complement strand
TTTCTGTTCGACGAACCGCTGTCGAACCTGGATGCCAAGTTGCGGGTGCAGATGCGCACCGAGATCAAGGAACTGCACCAGCGCCTGAAGACCACCTCGATTTACGTCACGCATGATCAGATCGAAGCGATGACCATGGCCGATACCATCGTGGTGATGAACGGCGGCCGGGTCGAACAGATCGGCACGCCCTTGGATTTGTACGATGAGCCGGCCAACCTGTTCGTGGCCGGGTTCATCGGTTCGCCGGCGATGAATTTTCTGCCCGGCAGGATCGTGGCCGGCCCATCAGGCCGTGGCGTACAGATTGCCGAGGGTTGCGTAATTCCTGTACAGGGCAACGGCGGGCCCAGCGACCGCGAGGTCATTCTCGGCGTGCGGCCCGAGCATTTCAGCATCGGCGAATCCTGTGTACAGGCTCAGGTCATCGTGGTCGAGCCGACCGGTGCCGATACACAGGTGTTCTGCAAGCTGGCAGGCCACGACGTGTCCGCGATTTCTCGCGAACGCCATACTTTCCGTCCGGGCGATACCATCAGCCTCAAGCCCTTCGAAGGCAAGACCTACCTGTTCGATCCGGCTTCCGCGGCGCGCATCGCCTTATCCTGACCCGGAGGCACAACGTGACTCGAATTACAAGACGTCGTTTTCTCCAGGCTTCCGCTCTAGCGGGCGCCACACTCGGCGCGCCGATGCTGGCGCGCGAGTCTTACGCGCAGGAGCTTTCCTTCAAACCCGAGGCGGGCGCGAAACTCCGGGTGTTGCGCTGGAAGCGCTTCGTCCAGGGCGACGAAGACCAGTGGATGGCCAACACCAGGGCATTCACCGCAAAGACCGGCGTAGAGGTCACGGTGGACAACGAAAATTGGGAAGACTTGCGTCCGAAGGCCGCGGTCGCCGCGAACGTGGGCAGCGGACCCGACATCATTCTGTCCACCAACGACGACCCGCACCAGTATCCCGACAAGCTGCTCGAAATCGGCGACCTGTGCGAATACCTCGGCAAGAAGTACGGGCCGTGGTACCCGGGCGCGCTGGCCTATGGCAAAAGCGGCGGGCGCTGGATCGCGCTGCCTCTGGGCTCGGGCGGCAACTGCATGAATTACCGCATCAGTCACTTGAAGGCCGCCGGCTTCAAGGAATTCCCCAAAGATACTGACGGGTTCCTGAAGCTGTGCAAGGGGCTGAAGAAGAACGGCACGCCGCCCGGATTCGCGCTCGGCAACGCCACCGGGGACGCCAACGCCTGGTGTCACTGGCTGATCTGGGCATTCGGCGGAAAGGTGGTGGATGAGCAGAACCGGGTGACGATCAATTCGAAGGAAACCGCCGCCGCGTTGGAGTACGCCACGGAGCTGTATCCGACCTTCGTTCCTGGCACGCTGTCCTGGCTCGATCCGAACAACAACAAGGCCTTCCTTGCCGGGAATATCAGCCTCACCAGCAACGGCATCTCGATCTATTACGCGGCGAAGACCTCCAAGGACGCGAAGCTGCAGGAGATCGCCAAGGACATGAACCATGCCGTGTTCCCGGTCGGACCGGTCGGCCACCCGACGATGAGCGCGCTGTTCTTCACCTGCGTGATCTTCAAGTTCACGAAGTATCCGAACGCGGCCAAGGAGTACTTGCGCTTCATGATGGAGAAGGAGCAGTACGAAGAGTGGCAGAAGGCATCGATCGGCTTCGTCACCCAGCCGCTGACCTTCTACGAGCGCAATCCAGTGTGGACCGTGGACCCGAAGCACACGCCGTTCAAGTATTCGTGCAAGAACATGCTGCCCAACGGCTACGCCGGTACGCTCGGCAGCGCGTCGGCGGGTTGCATTGCCGATTTCATCGTGGTCAACATGGTCGCCGAGGCCGCCTCTGGTGCCGCAACCGTCAAGGACGCGATCTCCAGCGCGGAGAAGCGGGCGAAGCGGTACTACCGCTGACGCGGCGTGCCTGGTGACCGGTGACTGGTGACCGGGACCAATAGCCGGCCGATGGCCGGCAACAGGAGCGTTGACCCAGCGGACGCAAAGTGAAAGAGAGAGGGCGCAAAGAAATGCGGAAACGAAAACTGGACCGACTGGACGCGTTCAAGCACGGACAAGCGGGCACCGGAGGTGTCGTTCACTGGTCACTGGTCACTGGTCACTGGTCACTGGTCACTGGTCACTCGTCACTCGTCACTAGTCACCAGTCTCCGACTTTATGAGCTCGCTATCGCGCTTCTTCGATAACCGCAATGTCCTCGGGCTGTTGTTCATGCTGCCCGCGGCAGCTCTGCTGCTGGTATTTCTGACCTATCCGCTGGGACTGGGCGTGTGGCTCGGCTTCACCGACACCAAGGTCGGGCGCGCCGGCGGCTGGATCGGCATCGAGAACTACGAATTCCTGGTGACCGACAGCGTGTTCACGCTGTCGGTGTTCAATACCTTCGTGTACACGGTGGCGGCGAGCGTCATCAAGTTCGTGCTCGGACTGTGGCTGGCCTTGCTGCTCAATAAGCACATTCCTTTCAAATCGTTCGTCCGCGCTATCGTGTTGCTGCCGTTCATCGTGCCCACGGTGCTCTCCGCGATCGCGTTCTGGTGGATCTACGATGCCCAGTTCTCCATCGTGAGCTGGGTGCTGATGAAGCTCGGGATCATCGACCAGTACATCAATTTTCTGGGCGAGCCGAACCTGGCACGTATGTCCACGATCATCGCCAACATCTGGCGTGGGGTACCTTTCGTGGCGATCTGCCTGCTCGCCGGACTGCAGACCATACCGCCGTCGATGTACGAAGCGGCGAGCATCGACGGAGCGAGCCCCTGGCAGCAGTTCTGGCACGTCACGCTGCCCATGCTCTCGCCGATCATCGCGGTGGTCATGACCTTCTCGGTTTTGTTCACCTTTACCGATTTCCAGTTGATCTGGGTGCTGACACGCGGAGGACCGATCAATGCCACCCACTTGATGGCCACGCTGTCGTTTCAGCGCGCCATCCCCGGCGGGGCATTGGGCGAAGGTGCGGCGATTGCAACCGCGATGATCCCGTTCCTGCTGGCGGCGATCCTGTTCTCATACTTCGGGTTGCAGAGGAGAAGGTGGCAGCAGGGGGGAACGGACAAATGATGAGTAGGGCCGAGGTTCGAGGGCCGAGGTTCGAGGGAAGCGGTGCGCAACGCATACGAGGTGTTGCCGGTCACTTGTCACCTGTCACTTGTCACGGGCGAGGCCATGGCGAGCACTGAGCCCCGCGAAGGCATGCAATACCTGGAGTCGCTGCCGCGGCGCTGGGTGACGGTTTACATCCCGTTGCTTGTCTTCCTGTTCGTGCTGCTGTTTCCGTTCTACTGGATGGTGGTCACGTCGTTCAAGCCGAACGCGGAGCTGCTGTCCAGTGCCGGCAACCCTTTCTGGGTCATCAACCCGACGCTGGACCACTTCAGAAAACTTTTCTTCGATACCTCCTATCCGGAGTGGATGTGGAACACGGTGCTGGTGTCGGTGGTGTCCACCTTCGTTTCGCTGGTCGCCAGCGTATTCGCCGCCTACGCGATCGAGCGCTTGCGCTTCAAGGGATCGCGGCAGACCGGGCTGGCGATTTTCCTGGCCTACCTGATTCCGCCTTCCATCCTGTTCATACCGCTGGCAACCATGGTGTTCCAGCTCGGGATTTTCGACACGCGCTGGGCGTTGATCCTGACGTATCCGACGTTCCTTATCCCGTTCTGCACCTGGCTGCTGATGGGCTACTTCCGCTCGATCCCGTTCGAGCTGGAGGAATGCGCGCTGATCGACGGCGCCACGCGCTGGCACATCCTCATCAAGATCGTACTGCCGCTGGCGGTGCCGGGGCTGATTTCGGCGGGAATCTTTGCGTTCACGCTTTCGTGGAACGAGTTCATCTACGCGCTGACTTTCATTTCGGCTTCCGAAAACAAGACGGTCCCGGTGGGCGTGATTACCGAACTGGTCGAGGGCGACGTGTATCACTGGGGCTCGCTGATGGCGGGCGCGCTGGTCGGCTCGCTCCCGGTGGCGGTGATGTATTCCTTCTTTGTCGAGTATTACGTTGCTGGCATGACCGGCGCCGTCAAAGAGTAAGAAACGCTCACCACGGAGGACACAGAGGACACGGAGGAAGAGCAAGAGCAAAAAAGCAAACAAGGGTAAAAAGCTCCAATTGGCGGATGCTCCAGCAAAGTCGAAATTGGCGGCAGAGGATCACGAACGTTTACCTCGCTTCTATCCCCCATTCGTTTTTCCTCGTTTTTGGTTTTCCTCTGTGTCCTCCGTGTCCTCCGTGGTTCAAGCCCTGAATTTTTTTAAGGAAACGAGAATGGCAGCAAAAAAGAAGCTGCGAAGTTACGGGTGGTTCGGCGGGCCGGGGATCGACAGCATGGTGCATCGGTCCTGGATGAAGAACCAGGGCCTGCCGCGACACCTGTTCGAAGGCCGTCCGGTGATCGGCATCTGCAATACCGGCTCCAAAAAGGGGCTGCACCGGACTAGAATAACGGTCTGTCCACTCCGGAGCGGCCCCTGTACTTTCCCGGCGCCCCGGCGTTTACCGAAGGAGATGCCAACATGTTGCAAGCAGCCGATCTGACCATCCGTCTCAATCCCGCCGACGATGTGGTGATCGCGCGGGTGGAACTGCCCGCCGGCACCGAAATCATCAAGGAAAAAATCCGCGCTGCCGTGACTGTCCCGGCCGGCCACAAGATCGCCACTCACGACATCGGCGAAGGCTCGCCGGTGCGCCGCTACAACCAGATCATCGGTTTCGCGGTCAAGCCGATCAAGGCCGGAGACCACGTGCACGTGCACAACCTGGCGATGGGCGACTTCCAGCGCGACTACGCCTTTTGTGCCGACTACAAGCCGGTCGATTACGTCGCCAATGCGGCGACTTTCCAGGGCATCGTCCGCGACGACGGGCGTGTGGCGACCCGCAACTATCTCGGCATCATCTCCAGCGTCAACTGTTCGGCGCACGTCTGCCGCACCATCGCCAAGTTCTTCGACGAGGATTTCATGGCGCAGTACCCGAACGTGGACGGCGTGGTGCCGATCCATCACAAGACCGGCTGCGGCATGGGTTCCGAGGGCGAGCCGGTGGAACTGCTGCGCCGCGTGCTGGCGGGCTACGCCGTCCACCCGAATTTCCACTCCTCGCTGATGATCGGCCTGGGTTGCGAGGCAAACCAGATCAATAATCTTTTGGCTTCGCAGGGCCTGAAGCGCTCGAAGCAGTTGCAGGCCTTCACCATCCAGGAAACCGGCGGCACCAAAAAGACCGTTGCCGACGGCATCGCCCGCATCAAGGAATTGCTGCCGGAAGCGAACAAGGCGAAGCGCGAGACCGTTCCCGCGAGCCATCTGACTCTCGGGCTCCAGTGTGGCGGCTCGGACGGCTACTCCGGGATTTCCGCAAATCCCGCGCTCGGTGCTGCCGTGGACATCCTGGTGCGCAACGGCGGCAGCGCGATCCTTTCCGAGACACCCGAGATCTACGGAGCCGAACACCTGCTGACGCGCCGTGCGCGCTCGCGCGAAGTCGGCGAGAAGCTGGTAAAGCGCATCAAGTGGTGGGAAGACTACACCACCAAGCTGGGCGGCGAGATGAACAACAATCCTTCGCCGGGCAACAAGGCCGGCGGCCTTACCACCATCCTGGAGAAATCGCTGGGCGCGGTCGCCAAGGGCGGTACGCAGGCGCTGATGGATGTGTACGAGTACGCCGTACGCGTTACCGCGAAGGGTTTCGTGTTCATGGACACCCCGGGTTACGACCCAGTGTCGGCGACCGGCCAGGTGGCCGGCGGCGCCAACATGATCTGTTTCACCACCGGCCGCGGCTCGGCCTACGGCTGCAAGCCGTCGCCTTCCCTGAAACTCGCCACCAACAGCGCGATGTTCAACAAGCAGGAAGAGGACATGGACATCAACTGCGGCGTGATCGTGGACGGCAAGGCCAGCATCCAGGAAGTCGGCGAACAATTCTTCCAGATGATCCTCAGGACCGCTTCCGGCGAGCAGAGCAAGAGCGAGGCGATGGGTTACGGCGAAGACGAATTCGCACCCTGGGTGCTCGGGCCGACGATGTAAAGGCAGTGACGGGTGACGAGTGACGGGTGACGAGTGACGGGTGACGAGTGACGAGTGACCGGCATCGCCACTATCGTCGCCTGAAGAAAATGCAATCCGCTGCAGGCTCGAATTACGACATCGTGACATCGAGAGCGTTTGCCCTCGACTCGTCACCCGTCACTTGTCACTTGTCACCGCGCGCGGAGCAAAGCAATGGCTGAAGATTCAGCGAAGGAATTGTTCGAGTTCTTTCAGAAGATGTGGAATCCGCTGTCGTTCCCCATTCCCGGCATGTTTCAGCCGACCATGAGCGTCGAGGAAGTGGGGAAAAAGATCGCGGAGCTGCAGTCGGTCGAGAACTGGCTGAAGATGAACCTGACTTTCGTGCAGATGACCGTGAAGACCCTGGAGATGCAGAAATCGGCTTTGCAGACGATCCAGGAATCTGCCGCGGCAACCGCGCAGAAGCCCCCGAAGAAACCGAAAGACGAGGGGCGCGGCGCAAAGAGTTAAGTGTAGTAGTTCAGACTTGATCTTACGGGTCGTGTACGAACGCCAGCCTCTGAAAACGACCCTTGGTTGACCTTCGCTCTGCCCGAAAGCAGACGATCAACGCCCCAGTAATTCATCGGGTCATCGGATCACCTCGTCGGCTTGCAGCAGAATCGACTGCGGGATGGTGATGCCGAGGGCCTTCGCGGTCTTTAGGTTGACCACCAGCTCGAACTTGGTCGGTTGCTCGATCGGCAGGTCGCCGGGCTTGGCGCCCTTGAGGATCTTGTCGACGTACCCGGCCGATCGGCGCCACTGGTCCGCGTAGTTCGCCCCATAGGACATCAGTCCGCCCGCGTCGGCGTAGCTCCTCTCCCCGGAGATGGCTGGTAGCCGGGCCTTCGACGCCAGCTTGAGAAGCGTCGTTCGATGAGTAAAGAAGTGGGGGTCCTCGATCACGTACAGCGCCTGGGCGTGCGCTCCGCCGACAGTCGAGAAGGCTGGACCGAACTCCTCGGGCGTTCGCGCGGGCACGAAATTCAACTTGATCGACAGCGAGGGCGCTGCTGCCTTGAGGTCCTCGACCACCTTCGCGTGGTACGGCGTGTCTGGATTCCACAGGACTGCGACCCGGGTGAGCCGCGGGATCGTCTCCTTTAGCAGTTGCAGCCGCTTGGCGCTGAGCTCGCTCATCATGAGCGAGAACCCAGTGACGTTTCCGCCAGGATGCGCGAGATTTGCGACCAGGCCGGATCCGACCGGATCGGCGACGAGGACCATGACAATGGGAATGGTGGACGTGGCGCGCTTGACCGCCTGGGTTGCAAGCGTAGCCACCACGACGATCACATCGACCCGGCTTTGGACCAGATCGGCGGCCAACTCCGGTAGCCGAGCGTAATCGCCACCGGCGTATCGCCACTCGATCACCACATCGCGTCCCTCGACGTATCCTGCGTCCCGTAGCCCCTGCCGGAACTGCTGTGCCCCCTTGTTCC
>CAYNFN010000063.1:0-2138 GCA_964396485.1 uncultured Alcaligenaceae bacterium | reverse complement strand
CTTTGACGCAGGTTTTTCGGGCCTCGCTCTTTCTCTAGCACACAGCACGCGGCCCGAATCGCCACGGTCGCGCATGCGCGACTTATGCAGAGCTTCCCTAGCGCGCCTTTTCCGGCGCCAGCCCCAGCTTCTGGGCGAGCCCGATGCGCTGCAGTTTCCCGGTCGCGCCCTTGGGAATCTCGGCGACGATGAGTATCCTGCGCGGGACCTTGAAGTCCGCCACGCGCTTCGCGGCGAACTCCCGCAAATCCTTCTCGCTTACCCGCACGCCCTCCCGCAGCACCACGGCCGCAGCAACGTCTTCGCCCAGCTTGTCGTGCGGAACGGCAAACGTAACGCACTGCTGAACTGCCGGATGATCCATAAGTACCTCGTCCACCTCGCGCGGCGAGATCTTTTCCCCGCCGCGATTGATGATCTCCTTCAAGCGGCCGGTGATCGTCAGGTACCCGTCCGCATCCATCACGCCTTGGTCGCCGGTGCGAAACCACCCTTTGGTGAAAGCCTCGGCGTTGGCCTTCGGATTGTTCTCGTAGCCGGACATTACGTTCTCGCCACGGATTGCGATCTCTCCTGCAACGCCTGGCGGTAACGGATTGCCGTCCAGGTCGATCACGCATACCTCCGGCCCGGCATGCACCCCCACGGTTCCAGGCTTGCGCACGTCCGGCGGCAACGGATTGCTCGCCATCTGATGCGCGGCCTCGGTCATGCCGTAGGACTCGATGACGGGTGCGCCGAACACCGCTTCGAGCTCCTTGATCACCTGGACCGGCATGGACGACGAAGACGAGCGGATGAAGCGAAGCGGATTGGCCTTGATCACATCGACGTTGTTCGCGGCGCGAGACAGTATCCCCTGATGCATGGTCGGCACCGCGGTATACCAGGTGGGACGCACCTCGGCCATCCAGGAAAAGAATTTCAGGGCGTTGAACCCGGTCGTGCAGCACACTTCGCCGCCGGCCGACAACGGTGCCAGGATGCCCGCGATCAGGCCGTGGATATGGAACAGCGGCATTATGTTGAGCCCGCGGTCTGAAGCGGTAAACGCCACGGTCTGGCGAACGTTGCGCGCCGAAGCGCATACGTTGCGCTGGGCGAGCGGCACGAGCTTCGGGCGCGACGTCGTTCCGGAAGTGTGCAGGACCAATGCGATGTCGTCCGCAGACGCCGGACCCGAGCGTGGTGGCAGCGACGTAGCTTGTCCTTCGGCGAATATGAGCGTGAAGCTGCCCGCACCTCGTTCGTGCGTGGCGGTAACCCGCGCGATCGGAATGCCGAGCTTGCTCGCGACATCGATGGCGGGGGATGCGCTGTCTCGCTCGATGATCAGCAGCTTGGCGTTCAAGTCCGTCAGGTAGAACTCGAATTCCTCGGCTCGGTATCCCGGGTTCAGCGGTGCGGCGGTCGCACCAGCCGCGACGCTCACGAACGCGGCGGCCATCTCGGGACCGTTGTCGAGCACGATCGCGGCGCGGTCGTTGCGGCCGATCCCCATCGCATTGAGCGCGCTCAGCGTATCGCGCGCGAGCTGGCGCAACGCCCGATACGTGAGCGGCGCACCACCCGGAATGCTCAGGGCTGTCGCGCCGGGCGCGCCCGCTTCCAGAAGCTCGAGCACAGTTGTAGGCGAACTGCTCATGTCGACGATCCTATGGTTGGGTCGCAATCTGAAACAGGGTAGCGCCTAATCTTCGAGCCTGAGCTTCTCGTGCCGGGCATTCAGCGTCTTCGCCAACAGGCCCGCGCACGCGTACACGGCGCTGATGTGCGGCGTCGGTGTCTGGGTCAATCTGCCCAGCTCGACCACCGAGCCGACCAGCGCCTCGATCTCGATCGGCCGGCCCTGCTCGACGTCCTGCAGCATCGAAGTCTTGTGCGCGCCGACTTTCTCTGCACCCGCAATCCTGCGTTCGATGCTGACGCGCAACGTGACGCCGAGCTTCTTGGCGATGGCCTCGGCTTCAGCCATCATCTGCGCCGCCAGGTCGCGGGTGAGCGGGAACTGACAGATGTCCACCAACGTGGCGTGCGTTAGCGCGCTGACCGGATTGAAGCTCAGGTTGCCCCAGAGCTTGAGCCAGATCTCACTACGGATGTCCTTCGTGATCGGCGCTTTGAAACCGGCCTTGGTG
>CAYNFN010000062.1:0-5117 GCA_964396485.1 uncultured Alcaligenaceae bacterium | reverse complement strand
GAGGTCGCGCGATCCGCATCGCACGGAAAGTTCTACTTTCCCGTGCAGCTTGTGGCGAGGCCTGGAGACAGCGGTGCGGCGGATGCGCGCGGTTACGCCGGGCGCATCGAGTCCGGCAGCATCGGCGCCGGCGATGCGGTGACCGTGCTGCCGTCGGGGCAACGCTCGCGGGTCCGCGAGATTCGAACCTTCGACGGGTCGCTGAGTGAAGCGCACGCGCCGCAGTCGGTGACCATCGTGATCGAGGATCAGTTCGACATCTCGCGCGGCGACGTGCTGGTGGCCGCCGGCGCCGAGTCCGCCGTATCCCGCGAACTGGAGGCCACGCTGTGCTGGCTGGCCGAGGAGCCGTTCAATCGTAGTCGCCCTTACCTCCTCAAGCACGGCACGCGCACCGTGAAGGCCCTGATCAACGCGCCCCGCTACCGCGTCAACGTCAATTCGCTGACGCAGGAGCCGGCCGATACGCTTGCGCTTAACGACATCGGGCGCGTGTCCATCAAGACCGCGCAGCCGCTCGCGTTCGAACCCTACCGCAGCAACCGTACCGCGGGCAGTTTCATCGTCATCGACGAGGCGACCAATAATACCGTGGCCGCCGGCCTCATCGAGTGACAGCCGCAATTTTTCCAGAAAACGGAATACATATGGCCTGCGTCAAGGATAAACGCGCGTTACTGGAGTTCGCATGATGGGCAAGGTCTATTTGATTGGTGCAGGGCCGGGAGCCGCCGATCTGATCACGCTGCGCGGCGCGGCAGTCCTCAAACGCGCTGGCGTCGTGTTTTACGATGCGCTGGTGCATCCCGATACGCTGGCACTCGCCCCACAAGCCAGATTGGTCGCGGTGGGCAAGCGCTGCAGCCGCATCTCCACCGACCAGCGCTTCATCAACCGCAACCTGGTCGAGGCTGCGGCGAAGTACGCGGTGGTAGTCCGGCTCAAGGGCGGCGATCCGATGCTGTTCGGACGCGCGCAGGAAGAAATCGAGGCGCTGGCGGCCGCTCGCGTAGCTTGCGAAGTGGTCCCTGGCGTGACTTCGGCGCTGGCCGCCAGCGCGGAGATCGGCGTTTCGCTGACGCGGCGGGGCGTGAGCCGCAGCGTGACTTTCGCCACGCCGCGCGTCGGCGAGGGCGAGGACACCAGCGACTGGGCGCCCAGCGTGGCAAGCGCGGATACCGCAGTGCTGTACATGGCGGCCGGCAAGGCGGCCGAAATCGCGCGGGTGCTGGAAGGGCAGGGCATGTCTCCCGCGACCCCGGTCATCATTGTCGAGAATGCCTCTCTTGCCGAAGCGCGTCAGATCGGCACCACGTTGCGCGGCCTGAGTGAAAGCGCCGAGCTGCAGATCCACGGCCCGGCGCTGCTGTTCTTCGGCGAAGTCTATCGGCAGCGGGCGCACGCTCTGATCGCGGCGGCGTTGCTGGAAGACCAGACGACCGATGAACTGCCGCAAAGGCGGGCATTGCCGCGCTGAACAGCCCTTCACTGCGTACAGGGACGCCGGCTTGATGCCGGCGTTTTCATTTGTGCGGCACGGATACCGTGACATAGTGAAGAAAATTTGAAAACGAGAATTGGTTTTTTAATTTACACTCACCACCTCCGACCTTGCGACTATCACTGTGAGCACCGTCCCCCATTCCGCAATCATCCTGTTCGCGCACGGCGCCCGCGATCCCGAATGGGCGGCGCCGTTCCGTCGGATCGCGGCGCGGCTGCGTGCCGCACGGCCGGATCTGCCGGTGCGACTGGCGTTCCTGGAACTGATGCAACCGGCGCTTGCCGATGCGGTGGCGGGCATGGCGGCCGACGGCATCAAACGCATCACTCTGGTGCCGTTGTTCCTGGCGCAGGGCGGCCATCTCAAGGAGGATCTGCCGCGCCTGCTGGACGACATCCGCCGCAGCCACCCCGGCGTCACGATCGACGTCACCGAGGCGATCGGCGATTCGCAGGTGCTGACCGCAGCCATTGCAGACTGGGCTCTGGCCCAGCATCTGTCGTTCACCACTTAAAGCCGCAGCAACCGTAAGCGCCAACAAAACCGCGCGCCCAAACTGCAAAAGCCGCTAAAATTCAGGCTTTTGACTGATCGGGTATGCGGGTCTTTCGGGGTATCCCGGCGCGGGCGGACACGCCCATCGCGCTCACCATCGGCAATTTCGACGGCGTCCATCTCGGGCATCGCGCCATGATCGCGCGGCTCTCCGAGGCGCCGTCGTCGCACGGCCTGCCGGCTGCAGTGATGACCTTCGAGCCGCAGCCGCAGGAATTTTTTGCCCCGGACCAGGCACCGGCGCGCCTGACTTCGCTGCGCGAAAAACTCGAACTGTTGCGTCAATGCGGGGTGGCACGCGTATACGTGTGCCGCTTCGACTACACGTTCGCGCAGTTGACGGCCGGCGACTTCGTTACGCGTGTTCTTCGCGACGGCCTGGCGGTGAAGTGGCTGCTGGTCGGCGACGATTTTCGTTTCGGTGCCCGGCGCGCCGGCGACCTGGCCCATCTCAAGTCGATGGCGCCGCAAGCGGGATTCGAAGTCGAGGCGATGGCCAGTGTGGTGGTGGCCGGTGCGCGGGTTTCCAGCACCGCGATCCGAACGTGCCTGGAAAAGGGCGACATGGACGGCGCCCGGCGCCTGCTCGGCAGGCGTTATGCAATTTCCGGAAGAGTAGTGTACGGCGACAAACTCGGTGCGAAGATCGGCTACCCGACCGCGAACGTGCAGTTGAAACGGCTCAAGGCGCCACTGTCCGGAATTTTTGTCGTCGAGGTTGAGGGCCTGGGCCCGGCGCCGCTTCCCGGTGTTGCCAGCCTGGGCGTGCGGCCGACCGTCAAGGAACGCGGCCGGCCAACGCTGGAAGTGCATTTGTTCGACTTCGACGAACGCATTTACGGCAGGCGCATCAAGGTGCACTTCCTCCAGAAACTCAGGGAAGAGCAGAAGTTCTCCGATCTGGATGCGCTGGTCGCTCAAATGCGCCTCGATGCTGCCGCTGCGCGGGACTACTTCTTAACCGCAGAGGCGCAGAGGCGCAGAGGAAACGCAGAGGAAACCCGTTAATGAATGCAGAGGAATTCGAGCGGCTGAGTGGTGAAGTGATTGGAGCTGCGATCGAGGTGCATCGCATATTGGGTCCTGGGTTGCTGGAGTCGGCTTACGAAGATTGTCTTGGGTGGGAACTGACACACAGAGATTTGAAAGTGCAACGACAGGTGGCGATACCGGTGCGTTACAAGGAACTCAAAATTGAAGAGGGATATCGTGTCGATATGTTGGTGAACGGCATCATGATTCTGGAACTCAAATGCGTAGATTCTTTTCAACCGGTTCACACCGCACAATTGCTCACCTACCTCAAGATGACTGGACTTAAATTGGGCTTGCTATTGAATTTCAAAGTCGATGTCATGCGCAAGGGTATCAAACGTGTCGTGAATAAATTTTGATTTTCCTCTGCGTAATCTCTGCGCCTTTGCGCCTCTGCGGTTAAAGGGTTTTTTGAATGGCTGATTACAAGAACACACTGAATCTTCCCGATACGGCATTCCCGATGCGCGGCGATCTGGCCAGGCGCGAGCCCGGCTGGGTGAAGCAATGGCAGGAGGCCGGTCTTTACCAGCGCATCCGCGAAGCGGCCAGGGGGCGGCCGAAATTCATTCTCCACGACGGCCCGCCGTACGCCAACGGCGACATTCACATCGGCCACGCGGTGAACAAGATTCTCAAGGACATCGTGGTGAAATCGAAAACGCTTGCCGGTTTCGATGCGCCCTACGTTCCCGGCTGGGACTGCCACGGACTGCCGATCGAGCACCAGGTCGAAAAGGTGCACGGCAAAAACATCCCGGCGGCGCAGTTCCGCAAGCTTTGCCGCGACTATGCCGCCGAGCAGATCGAGCGCCAGAAGGCGGGCTTCATCCGTCTCGGCGTGCTCGGCGACTGGCAGAACCCATACCGTACTATGGATTTCAAGACCGAAGCGGACATCATCCGTACACTCGGCCGCATCCGCGAACGCGGCTTCCTGTACCAGGGCGCAAAGCCGGTGCACTGGTGCGTGGACTGCCGCTCCGCGCTGGCGGAGGCCGAAGTGGAGTACGAGGACCGCACTTCCCCGGCGATCGACGTGGCGTTCAAGGTCGCAGACAACAAGGCGCTGGCCCGGGCGCTGCGTTTCACGCATATCTACGAGCCGGTGTTTGCCGTTATCTGGACCACCACGCCGTGGACGCTCCCGGCCAACGAGGCAGTGGCCGTTCATCCAGAGTTCGAATACGTGCTGGTGCGCTTTGCTGCGGGGATTTTCATCCTTGCCAAGGAACTCGCAGACAAGTGCATGGATGCCTACCGGATCGCCGATCGCCAGGTCGTCGCCGAGTTCAAGGGTGCGGAAATCGAAGGATTCCTGCTTCAGCACCCGTTCTATGACCGCCAGGTTCCGGTGGTGCTCGGTGAGCACGTGACGCTGGATGCCGGTACCGGACTGGTGCACACCGCGCCTGCGCACGGCCTCGACGACTATGTGGTCGGATCGCGGTACGGGCTGCCGGTCGACAACCCGGTGGACGACGACGGCGTCTTCTTTGCCAAGGTGCCGTTGGTCGGCGGGTTGTCGGTGTGGAAGGCGAACGACGTCGTCATCGAGGCGCTGGAGGACAAGCAACGCCTGATCCGCATCGAATCCGTCAAACACAGCTACCCGCATTGCTGGCGCCACAAGACTCCGATCATCTTCCGCGCCACCCGCCAGTGGTTCATCGGCATGGAAGCGGGCAGCGTACGGACATTGCGCGAAATCGCCAAGGCCGCGGTGAACGCGACTGCGTTCTATCCAGCCGGTGGCCGGGCGCGGCTCGAGGCGATGATCGCCACCCGTCCGGACTGGTGCGTGTCGCGCCAGCGCAACTGGGGCACGCCCATCGCCTTTTTTGTGGACAAGGAAACCGCCGAACTGCATCCGCGCACTGGAGAGTTGCTGGAGCAGGTGGCGCAGCGCGTCGAGAAAGAAGGCATCGAAGCCTGGTTCTCGCTGGACGCGGCGGAATTGCTCGGCGGCGACGCTGCAACCTACCGGAAAGTGCCGGACACGCTCGACGTCTGGTTCGATTCC
>CAYNFN010000061.1:0-9537 GCA_964396485.1 uncultured Alcaligenaceae bacterium | reverse complement strand
AGGGACCGCGCTCCGATTCGTTCGGCAAGCGGCGCTTCTTCAACCACCAGCCGCGCAATCCGCACAATGGAATGGACATCGCCGCGCCGGATGGTACGCCGGTCGTCGCCGCGGGCACGGGCAATGTGCTCGACGTCGGCGACTACTTCTTCTCCGGAAAAACGCTGATTCTCGACCACGGCCGGGGATTCCTCACGCTCTACGCCCACCTCAGCGCGATCGACGCGATGACCGGCGACCGGGTTACCGCAGGCAAGCGCACCGCGAGCGTCGGCGCCACCGGGCGAGTCACCGGGTCGCACCTGCACTTCGGCGTTTATCTCAACGCAGCCGCGGTCGATCCGGAGCTTTTCATCTCTTAACGAAGGCAGCCTCGGCAGGCTCCCCGCGAGAATCCGCCCGACAGCGGCATGCGCCCGTCGCGCGACGGGCGGCTTGCACGTCTATCGCCCTTCGAGCGTGGCTTTCAGGCTGTCCAGGCCGGCCCGGTACGCGCCGCCGATGACGGCGATGACCTTGTCGTCCTTCATCGCAACCATTCCAACTCCCGAGTCTCGCCCTTACGCAGCACGCAGCACCAGCTTTTTTCCGTCACTCGTCACCCGTATAGGTGCCGGTGCGAGGACTGAGGACTGAGGTCTGAGGTCTGAGGACTGAGGACTGAGGATTGAGGACTGAGGGCCGAGGACTGAGGTGCGAGGTACGAGGTACGAGGTGCGAGGTTCAAGGATCGAGGTTCTTTCGCAGTACCCAGAACTTGGTTCGTGCGCCTTGACTTTCCTCTTTCCTCTTTCCTCTTTCCTCTTTCCTCTTTTCTCTTTCCTCCCGCCTTTTCTTGGCCCTCGGCCCTCAGTCCTCGGCCCTCAGTCCTCGGTCCTACGGTAAAGTTCTGGCAACACGAAACCCTAGGTCGCTGTCGCGAGCGCCGACGTACTTGTAGCGGTCCGGCGAGCGCATGTAGTACTTCTCGTTTTCGAACCACGAGCCGCCGCGGTACGCGCGCTGCGAGCAGTCGCCTTTCAGATTGGCGGTGCCGTCGAGCGGCGCGCCGCGCCACTGCAAGCCCGTGGGGAGGCAGTCCTCGGTCCACTCACTGACGTTGCCCAACATGTCGTAAAGCCCGAAAGCATTGGGCTTGAACGAGCCCACCGGCGCAGCCTCCACATAGCGATCATCACACGGCAGGTTTTCGTAGCCCGTATCGTCCTGCTTCTTCGCGGTCTTGTCGTATACGTTTGCAAATGCGCAGACTCGGTCGGGCGCGAGACCCCAGAAACGATATCTGCTTTCCTCTCCCGCCCGCGCGGCGTACTCCCATTCGGCTTCCGTGAACAGCCGGTATTCCCTGCCGGTCTTGTTCGAGAGCCACTTGGCGTAGCCCACTGCCTGATCCCAGGAAATATAGATTGCCGGCCGGCGCACCCTGCCCCGGCCCTTGTCGTCGACTTTCGGGCATTGCTTCTCCGCCGCGCAGGCATCCCATTCGTCGAAAGTCACCTCGAACTTGCCGGCCGCAAAGGGCTTGCCGAAAGTCACGGTACGCACCGGGCCTTCCTGGTGGAGGCGCCCCGAGTCGCCGGGCGGATAGCCCTGGACGAATGAGCCCGCCGGGACCACGACCATCGCCGGACACCTGGAACAGTCCTGGAATTCGGTCCCCGCCTTGGGAAAGACCTGGGGCGGTTCCGCGACCGCGTCTCTCGAGGGATCGGCCAGACGGATGCGCGCATCCACCGCAAACTGGTGATTGGGGTCGGCCCTGAGCGACGCCGCAAATGCCGCTCTGGCCTTGTTCTTCTGCCCCAGCGCCAGATTGGCCTCGCCAAGCCAGTAGCGTGCGGGCGCATTGCCAGGTTCAGCGGCGAGCACCTGCTCGAACAACGCAGCGGCCTCTTCCGCCTTGCCCGCAGTCAGCAAAGCGGAGCCATCGAGCACCCACTGTGGGACATCGGTCCGCAGGGTTTGTCCCTCTTCGACAACGACTTCCGGTTCTTCAGTCTGCTGCGGCTGCGCCTGACACGTCAGCACGATGCCAGCGGCCAGCGCTACGGCGCACGCCCTGCACCACAAGCCGTTGCACCATGACGCCATATTTTGCCGATCCAAACGGAAACTCAAGTCTCGCTCCCCCAAAGTTCTGATTTTTCTATTTCGCCGCCAGCCATATGTTCATCACTTCTGTTTCTTTGCATCCAGTCTCGCCTGCAATTCTGCGAACGGATTGTGGGTGGCCACCGGTCCCTGTGCACCGGAACCCCTCGTCCTTGCAGCCTCATCCAACAAACGTGCATGCTCGTTTTCATGGCAATAGATGCAGAGCAATTCCCAGTTGCTGCCATCCAGCGGATTGTTGTCGTGGTTGTGGTCCTTGTGGTGCACCGTCAGCTCGCGCAGGCGCACACCCGAGAATTCGCGGCCGCATCGCCCGCAGATCCAGGGAAATAACTTGAGCGCCCGCTCTCGGTAGGTCGCCTCGCGCTCATTGCTGTGCCGGCGCGCTTCGGCGACCACGCGGTCGAGTCGAGACTGATCGGGATTGGGTTGCTTGGCCATGTCCGAGGGCAGGCGAGGTGTTGGCGGAACTATAGCAGGACGAATCGGGCGCGGGTCGGACACCCTGTGAATGCCGGCGTCGAGGTACTATGCGCGCGTGCCCTAATCGAGTCTTACATGGATACGACCCCACAGATCATCGCCGCGATGCTAGCGCTCGGAATGGCGCTCGCGTTCATCGTGGCCGACCGGCAGTCGCCCACCAGCCGCATGCTCGCGCTATTCCTCACCGCGGTTGGCGTCTCGATCGTGCTGAGCTCAATGATCGAGCTGCCGCTGATACGCGGCCATGCCTACCCGTGGTGGGGCGGCATTTTTGCGGTGCCCGAGGTCCTTGCCTTCGTCTTCGCCTACGAGTGGTTGCTGCGCGTGCGGCGCACCATCCCCGCACGCAATCTCACCACGCGCTTCGCCGATAACCTGCTGCGCATCGCGCAGGCGCTCGCCGTCCTTTACGGCGTGCTCGCACTGTGCTTTCCGTACCTGCGCGCCGAGCAATTCGTCAGTTCGGCCCTTTCCGGGAGCGGCCTCGGGTCCGGATTCTTCCTCTTCGCCGCGCCGCTCGCGGTTTCGCTGCTCCTGGGAGTTTTCGGGGGCCTGCTTACCCTCAGGCGGCGTCCCGACGTCGCCGAGCGTTTGCGCCTCGTCGCATTCGCCGCGGGGGCACCTTTCATGGCTTCCGGCATGGTGGCGCCGGTGGAACTTGCGCCGGTGCTGACGGCGGTGGGGCTGTTGATTTTTCTGGTCGGCGCGATTCAGTTTCACGTCATCCAGGGCCAGCGCGCGCAATTTCTGTCCCGTTTCCTCGCGCCACAAGTGGCGGAAATGGTACGCGAGCAAGGCCTCAAGAGCGCCACTCGCGAGCAGACGCTGGAGCTCTCGGTGGTCTGCTGCGACCTGCGCGGGTTCACTGCCTTCTCCGCGGCCACCGAATCGAAAAAGGTTATCGGAATTTTGCGCGAGTACTACGACGTCGTCGGCGCAGCCGCCCTGGACGTCGGCGGCACCATCAAGGACCAGGCGGGCGACGGAGTGCTGATCCTGGTGGGGGCGCCGATCCGCTTCGAGGATCACGCGCAACGTGCGCTGGAGCTTGCCAAACGGATCCGCGAACGCGGCGTGGCCCTCACGGCGCGTTGGTCGGATGGAGATCTGCAACTCGGCGTTGGGGTCGGCGCGGCCAGCGGCTTCGTGACCGTCGGCGTAATAGGCGGGGCTTCACGCCTCGAGTACACCGCAGTCGGTCCCGCGGTGAATCTCGCCTCGCGGCTGTGCTCGGAGGCTGCGCATGGCGACGTGCTCGTGGACGAGCGCACCACCGAACTCCTCGGTTCCGCGGACATTCGCGCGGCATTGCGCCCGTGCGCACCACTCAATTTGAAAGGCTTTCGCGACCCCGTGCCGAACTACGCTCTGGCGTCTGCGTGAGAAATACCGTCACGGCCTTGGAATCCCCTTCCCTGTCACTCGTCACTCGTCACCTGTCACCGGTTCAAATGTCGAGCTCCGGGTAGTGGCGAAAGATCCCGTGCTGGTTAAATGGAATGCGCCGCCCGGACGCCAGATACGCGGCGATGCTCGGACGCGCGGCGACCTTGTCGTGCAGCGCCACCAGCCCGGGAATGTCGGCCTCCACGCTGGCCATCGTCTTCGGAAACGCGTAACGCAAGCCGGCGATCACCTGGAACATCGAAAGATCGACATAGGTCAGGCTGCGGCCGACCATGTAACCTCGGCCCGACGAGTTGCGGTCGAGAACTGTTTCAAAATACTCGAGGAATATCGGCAGCCGGTCGCGGGTGAAATGCTTCGCCCGGCGACGCGACTCTGGTTTTTGCTGGCGGTAGTACAGGCTGCTCGCGATCGGATGATGTGTGTCGTGGACCTCCACCAGGAAGTCCGTGACAGTGAGCTGCAACTGGTGCACCCATAGCCGGCTCGCTTCAGCCTTCGGAACCAGACCCAGCCGCGGCCCGATATACGACAGGATGTTGGCAGTCTGGCCGATCACCAGTTCGCCAGCTTTGAGGAATGGCGGCGCGAACGGCGGTCGCTCCGCGGTGTGACTCTCGAGAAAACGCATCAACGCCGGGACGCCTTTGCCGCGTCCCGATAGTCGGGCGACATCCACGTAATCGGCGCCGGCCTCCTCGAGCGCGAGCCGGACGAACTCCCCGCGGCCCTGAATGGATGGCCAGTAATACAGTTCATAGCGCATACCGAAGTCCTCCAGGGAAGATCTGCGCATTGCCCGCGATGGGGCGTTGCGCATGGCGCAAATCCGGCGCAGCAGCCCGGTTTCTCATCACCGGTTTACCCATCCCTCATCCCTCATCCTTCATCCTTGCTCTTGAATCACCCCGCACATGAATTTTGCGTTAGCATAGGGTGTCGAACGCGAACGACCGGATAAATAACGTGTCTCAATAGGCGATCCAGCGTCCGACGACGCGGCGACCTGGTGCCCCGGCCGGATTGCGCGAGCGCGCAATGGTGCAAAAAGATTAGGAGGAACATATGGAAAGGAGCGCCTACGGTCGACGTGCATTGGAGCACATCTGCATTCCGCATACCCTGGTTGCCGCAGCGTCGCTGTTGATCCTTGCCGCCTGCAATACGTCACCTCCCCAGGATCCTGTCGCCAAGGGGCGACAGATCTTCTTCAACGAAACCTTCCAGGGCAATGGCAGAACCTGCGGGACCTGTCATCCAGCTGAGAATAACCTGACGCTCGAACCCGCGTTCATTGCCACGCTTCCTCCGAACGACCCGTTGTTCGTGGCCGAATTCAACCCGGACCTCAAGAAGAATTTCGAAAATCCCAGGCTGATGCGTCAGTTCGGGTTGATCCTGGAAAACCTGGACGGCTTCTCCGATCTGGACAACAAGTTTGTCATGCGCGGCATACCGCATATGCTCGGGCTTCGGACCTCGGTCGATAGTCCGGGGGGACCGCGCACCGGCTGGTCCGGCGATGGCGCGCCGGGGGACGGTTCGCTCCGGTCTTTCCCCACTGGTGCAGTCATCCAGCATTTCACCAAGACTCTGAATCGGGTCGCGGGGCAGGATTTTCGTCTGCCGACGGAAGACGAACTGGACGCTATCGAGGCGTTCTCGCTCTCACTTGGCCGGCAGCAGGATCTGATCTTGCCCTTGCCCCTGAAGGGCATCGTGCCGAAGCGCGGGCAGGAGATCTTCCTCGACAACTCACTCGGAAAGTGCAACCTCTGCCATGTCAATGCCGGGGCGAACGCCAACTTCGGCGGCGGAAGCATCGGAAACGCGAACTTCAATACGGGGGTGGAAAATCTTCCGGATCAGCCCGCCGATCTGAGCGGCGAATTGAATCCGCCCGATGACGGATTCCGGACCCCGGGCGACGGCACTTTCAATACGCCCCCGCTGGTTGAGGCCGCCGATACCGGCCCGTTCTTTCACAACAACGCCATCGAGACCATCGAGGGGGCAGTCGCTTTTTACGACGGCGAGTCGTTCAACAACTCACCGTCAGGCAAACTGCTGGCTGCCGCAGATCCCAATGGTGTCGGTATAGAAATCGACGGCACCCAGATCGTGGCCATTGCCGCGTTCCTGCGGGTGATCAATGCGCTCGAGAACATCAGGCAGAGCGTCGAACTCCTGGAGTCCAGCCGGAACAAAGGCATTTCGCATCGCGCGGAGGCGAAGGAACTCATCAAACGCTCGCTTGACGAGACGCAGGACAGCATCCGGGTTCTCGAAGGCGGCGGTTTGCATCCTGAAGCACTCGCGCACCTTCGGGAAGCACAGGCGTTCGCGAAAAAAGCGACCCGTAGTCTTTTCTTCCGGGATCGCCTGACCAAACAGGCCATCGAAGAACAGAACAAGGCACGGGCTGAACTCGTCGAATCGACCTGATCAGACCGATGCCGATGCCAATGATCACGAACCGAAGGAGGATGGCACTAATGCACAAGCTTGTGGCGGGAGTTGCCGTTATGGGACTCTGGCTCGGTTGTCTGGCGCAGGTTCACGGGCAGGAAATGACCGAGATGTATATCCCGATCGGGCAATCTCCCGGAGTGTCCGGGAAGTCCAGCCTGATAGGCACGATTGACTCGGTCAACCTGCAGAAGCAGACGCTGGCGGTTTCCGGACTTACGGGAATCCAGGCGGTAGTCCTGACCGACCGCACCCGCGTCTGGCTGGACCGGACTCAGGCGCGACTGTCCAACCAGGTCGGAACCCTGGCAAATCTGCAAAAGGGGCTGAAGGTCGAAGTGAAATTTCGCGACGCGGATCAGAATCGAGTCGCGGAGTGGGTCAAGGTGCAGGTCACCGAGTAAGGCGCGCCGGCCCGCAATCCGTGACGCGCTCGCAACCGCTTTCGAGGGGTCCCCGCTCGAATGCAAAGGCGTTGACGCAAAGAAAAACCAAAGAAGGAACTCGCTAGTCACTTGTCACTTGTCACTTGTCACTTGTCACCTGTCACCGGTTTCTTGTCACCCGTCACGGCCTTCAGGTATCGAGCCAGAATGTCCTGCTCAGTCCGGGTACGCTGGTTGGTAAGGCAGGGAAAGCGCAACAACAGCGTCACCTTGCCGGCGTCGCCGAGCCGCACGGTTACGCGCGGATCCGCAGACGGCATCACGATGAACTGCTCGCCCTCCAGATCCCGCAGGGCTTTCTGCGCGGGAGCAACGTATTCGGAGCACACCGCCTTGGCCGCCTCGATGAGCCCCTCCTTCGCGGTTTCAAGGTTACTGCCAGGCGCGAGCGGAACGGCGACCAGCGCAAGCTGGTAGTTGCCCAGACGCGAATGGTTTTTCAGCGCGTGGCCCACGTAAAAGCTGTTGGGGAACTGCACCACCCGCCCGGTGAATAAATGCTCTTCGCTCATTTCCAGCACGGTGGTGGAAAACAGCGTCTGGTCGATGACTTCGCCCTGGATGCCGTTGATCTCGATGACGTCGCCGAATTCGAAACTGCCCGAAGTGGTTCGATGGATGTACCCGAGTACCGAGGTCAGCAGCTCTTTTCCGCCCAGCACCAGCGCCACGCTCAACGCGGCGAAGGAAAGCGCGGCGGCTCGCAACTCGGCGCGCCAGATGAACAACAGCGCAACGAAGGCGATGAGAAATGAGAAATTGCGCCAGAACACCGACGCGCGGAGCTTGGTCTCCCGTGACAGCCACCCCTTGCCCCGCAACGCCGCCGAGATCACGATGTTGGCGAGAATCACCGCCGCGACAATGACGATCGTGCCGACGATTTCCGTCCCAAGTCCGGCGATAAAGGAATCGAATTCCATGTTCCGCTGAGAGATCTTCCAGGTCAGGCAAAGCCACACGGCCTTGCCACAGACCCGTCATTCTAGCGAATGAAAGGCAAAAGGTAAGAGGCCAGAGGAAGCCGGCCGATGGCCGGCATTAGAATCGTTGACGCAAAGGATTCTTTTTAATACCTTACTTTCTATACCCGCTTGACGGGTGCCCTTGAGGGGTACGCAAAGAAGTGCAAGAAAGTACGCAAATGGAAGCGATGAACTTACGACCGGAGACCACCAGCACGCTGTACTTAGCTGCGCTGTTCGCCTTTCTCCGAGCTCTGTATTTGTTTGTCACCAGTCACTCGTCACCAGTCACTATCCTTCCGTCCCGAGTCCTGCCTTTGCCGTTCCTCAGCACTCAGCACCCAGCACCCAGCACGCAGCACTGGGTTTCTCCCGTCACTCGTCACTCGTCACTTGTCACCTGTCACTCGTCACTGGCTTCCTGAGTCCTCGCCTTTACTCAGTCCTCGGCCCTCAGTCCTCAGTCCTGCTTTTCTTGCTTTTGAAGAGCTGCTCCGGCTCGACGCCGATGGCGCGGCGCACCGCATCCTCGGCGGTTTCCAGCCACACGAATTCCAGCTTCTCTCGCGCGGCCGCGGGCACGTCCTCCAGGTCTTTCTGGTTGCGCTTGGGCAGCATCACGGTCTTGATGCCGGCGCGCAATGCCGCCAGCACCTTCTCCTTCACGCCGCCGATCGGCAGCACCAGCCCGCGTAGTGAAATCTCACCGGTCATAGCCACGTCGGATTGCACCGGCTTGCCGGCAAGCAGTGACACCAGCGCCACGAACATCGCCACGCCTGCACTCGGGCCGTCCTTCGGCGTCGCGCCCGCGGGCACGTGCACGTGCAGGTCGGTCTTCTCCAGTGATACGCCGCTATACATCTTCGCCAGCGTCAACGCCGCCTGCGCCGATTCCTTCATCACGTCGCCCAGTTGCCCGGTGAGGATGAGTTTGCCGGATCCCTGAACGCTGCTCGCTTCGATGAACAGGATGTCGCCGCCGACCGGCGTCCAGGCGAGCCCGGTCGCCACACCCGGCACGCTGGTGCGCAACGCGATCTCGTTCTCGAACTTGCGCGGGCCGAGCACGGCGTGCAAATCCGCAGCATCCACGGTCACGCTTTCGGCCTGCCCTTCGGCGATCTTCATCGCCGCGGAACGCAGCACTGACCCGATCTCGCGTTCCAGGTTGCGCACCCCGGCCTCCCGCGTGTAGTCGCCGATGATGGCCTTGATCGCGGCATCGGTGAGTGTCGCCTGCTCCGGTTTGAGGCCGTTGGCTTCGAGTTGGCGCTTCACCAGGTAGCGCCTGGCGATTTCGAGCTTCTCTTCCTCTGTGTAACCCGGGAGCTGGATCACCTCCATGCGATCGCGCAACGGCCCGGGTATCGTGTCTAGCACGTTGGCGGTGGTGATGAACATCACGCGCGACAGGTCGAAGTCCACGCCGAGATAGTTGTCGCGGAATTTCGAGTTCTGTTCCGGATCGAGCACCTCCAGAAGCGCGCTCGACGGATCTCCATGGAAGCCGCCGGCGCCGAGCTTGTCGATTTCGTCCAGCATCAGCACGCCGTTGCGCGATTCCGCGCGCCGGATCGCCTGGATGATGCTGCCCGGCAGCGCCCCGATGTATGTACGCCGGTGGCCGCGGATTTCCGCCTCGTCGTGGG
>CAYNFN010000060.1:0-4512 GCA_964396485.1 uncultured Alcaligenaceae bacterium | reverse complement strand
CGAACTGCGGCTTGATGATTTTCGAGGTGCGGTCGTACTTCAGGCAATCGCGGCCCCTCCACTGCTCGATCTGCGTCCACCACGCCTTGACTGCGGCCGGGTCCGGGTGCTCCTTGGCGGCGGCGAGCTGGTGATTCAGCGCCTGCAGTACTTCCCTGACGTCGCCCACGATCGGCACGTCCACACGCACGCGCTTGGAGATCGACGAGGGGTCGATGTCGACGTGGATGATCTTGCGGTCTTCCTGGAAGAAATGCGTCGGGTTGCCGATCACGCGGTCGTCGAAGCGCGCGCCGATCGCGAGCAGCACGTCGCAGTTCTGCATCGCCATGTTGGCCTCAAAGGTGCCGTGCATGCCGAGCATGCCGACGAATTGCGGATCGCTGGCGGGAAAACCGCCCAGGCCCATCAGGGTATTGGTACAGGGGAAACCGAGCGTGTGCACCAAATGCGTCAATTCGGCGGACGCGTTGCCGAGCACGATGCCGCCGCCGGTGTAGATCATCGGCCGTTTGGCTTCCATGAGCAGGTGGATCGCCTTCTTGATCTGCCCGCCATGCCCCTTGATCACCGGGTTGTAAGAGCGCATCGTCACCGACTGCGGATAGAAGTACGCGGTTTTGGTGGCCTGCACGTCCTTGGGGATGTCGACCAGCACCGGACCTGGACGACCGGTCGCGGCAAGATAAAAGGCCTTCTTGATGGTGACCGCTAGGTCCTTGATGTCCTTCACCAGGAAGTTGTGCTTCACGCACGGCCGTGTAATCCCGACGGTGTCCACTTCCTGGAAGGCGTCCTGGCCGATGGCGTGCGTCGGCACCTGGCCGGTGACGATCACCATCGGGATGGAATCCATGTGAGCGGTGGCGATACCGGTCACCGCGTTGGTCACGCCGGGTCCGGACGTCACCAGCACCACCCCCACTTTTCCGGTGGACCGGGCATAGGCATCGGCGCCGTGCACCGCCGCCTGCTCGTGGCGTACCAGGATGTGCTTGACCTTTTCCTGTTTGAACAACTCGTCGTACAGGGGAAGGACGGCGCCGCCCGGATAGCCGAAGATGAACTCGACGCCCTCTTCCTGAAGACATCGAACAGTGATTTCGGCACCGGATAATTCGGTGGTAACGCCGGCGGTCAATTCCATCGAAACACCTAAGTAGAGAAAATTGCTGCGAAAACTAGGAAAGATACCGGCAACGTGAAGGCCGGTCAAGGATGGGTTCCCGCGCCGCAAAAGCGGCGCAATCGGATCGCCCCGACGGGGCCGGCGAGGTGGTTCCGGACTACTGGCGGGCGCGGATCCAGCGCTTCCAGGCGTCGAACAGGCTGGGATCGCGCGCGGCGATCGCCGAACGCTGCCACAGCGTGTCGGCCCAGAAGTCATCCTGGTGGAGGCTGGACATCAGCCCCCCGGCTTCCTCCAGGATCAGCGAACCGGCGGCGTAATCCCACAGCTTCTGCCCGCCGTGAAGATAGACGTCGAAACGCCCGGCGGCGACGTAGCACCATTCCAGCGTGCTGGCGCCGAAATTGCGCTGCGAGGAATAAGGCGGCGCCGCAACCAGTTCGCGTGCAAGCCGCTCGGGCAGGCGCTTGAAGTCCACTTGCGCCATGGCGTTGCGCAAGTGCGGCGCGTGCTCCTTGATCGGCAGGCGCTCGCCGTTTAGAAAGGCGCCGCCACCCTTCTCGGCGTAAAACACCTCGTCCGCGACCGGATCGTAGACCACGCCCAGCACGCTCCTGCCCTTCTTCATCAGCGCCACCGACACGGCGAAATAGGGCAGCCCGTTGACGAAGTTCGAGGTGCCGTCTATCGGGTCGACGCACCACAGGCCCTCCGCGCCCGCAAGCCAGTATTCGGCCTGCTGCTCGGGGGTCATCTCCTCGGCAACGATCGGCCCGGAATAGATTTCCGGAAGCCGCTGGGACAGCGCCTCCTGGGCGGCGATATCGGCTGCGGTGAACAGGCTGCCGTCCGATTTGCGCTGGTGCGCCACTTTCAGGTAACGCGGCATGACCTCTGCCTTCGCCACGTCTTTCACCGTGGCGATGACGCGCCCGAGCATCCCGGGTGACGGTTTCTTCAGCGCCGCTTCCATTTGATCGAACATCCCATGCTGGGGACTTGATCCGCCGGACCGCGCCCGGTTTCCGCCACCGCCTTCATGGCCTCGAATAAATCGCGGCGTGCGTTCGCCACCGGCGAGGTGCGCGAGGCGTCGAGCCTGCCCCGGTACTGAAGTCCCAGGTCCTTGTCGAAACCGTAAAAGTCGGGCGTGCACACCGCTCCATAGGCGTGCGCGACCTCCTGGGTCTCGTCGAAGAGGTAGGGAAACGGGAACTTGAGATCGCGCGCAACGCGCTGCATGTTTTCGAACGAGTCCTCGGGATAGTCGCCGGGATCGTTCGAACTGATCGCCACCGAGCCGATGCCAAGCGCCTTGAGTTCGCCGCAGTCGCGGATGATGCGATCGCGCACGGCCTTGACGTACGGGCAGTGGTTGCAGATGAACATTACAAGCAGCCCCTTGGGCCCAGGTACTTCTGCAAGCGTGTTGCGTTTGCCGTCGGTGCCGAGCAAGTCGAACTCGGGCGCCTTCCAGCCGAAATCGCACACCGGCGGTTGAGCGCCCATCGCCTACGCCCCCAGGGAATTGCTGGCGCCGAAGCGCCTTGTTGCGGGATGCCGCGCAGAAAGCCTGTGACCACAATCTTGTTGCATGGCAAAATCTTAACATGAATAAGGAGTTGCATAAGAAACCTGCCGCGAAACCCGGTGCCCGGTTCTACTTTCCCGGCAAGCTCGGCAACGGCTCGGAAGTGCGCTTGCCTGCGGAAGCCGCGCATCACGCGGCGCGGGTGTTGCGTCTTGCCGTGGGCGAACCGGTCACGTTGTTCAACGGACACGGCGGCGAATTCGAGGCGCGCATCACCCGCATCGACCGGGGCGAGGTGACGATCAAGACCGGCGCGCACCTCACCGTCGAGCGCGAAGCGCCGCTCGAAATTTTGCTGGCGCAAGGGCTCTCGAGCGGGGATCGCATGGACCTGACGCTGCAGAAGTCGGTGGAACTGGGCGTTGCGGCGATCCAGCCGGTCGCCACCGAGCGCAGCGTCGTGAAGCTCCGCGACGAGCGCGCGGCGCGGCGTGCCGAACACTGGCAAAGCCTGGTGATCTCCGCCTGCGAGCAATGCGGGCGCAACCGCGTCCCGCCGGTCGCGCCCTTGCTGGGCCTCGGCGAGTGGCTGGCACAACTGGCCCAGCCCCGTGACGAACTGCGCCTGATGCTGTCGCCGCATGCGGCAGTGTCGCTGCGCGAACTCGAGCCGGCGCGCGGCCGCGTGATTCTGCTCGCCGGCCCGGAAGGCGGGCTCGCCCCGGGTGAAGCGCAGGCAGCGCAGTCGCGTGGATTCGCGCCGGTGCGTCTTGGCCCGAGGGTGCTGCGCACCGAGACCGCTGCGCTCGCCGCACTGGCCGCAATCCAGGCTTTGTGGGGCGACTTCTAGCAACGCAGATACAACGGCAAGCCCCCCCTTTGACGCAAAGGCGCAAAGGCGCAAAGAAAACCTGAAAACTTCCTCGATATGGAAAGCGACACTTCAACCTATTGAGTTTTACATTACAACGTGACAGCACTTGTGCGACTGCTGCCCTCACCCGCCGCTGCGCGGCGCCCTCTGCTCCGCTTCAAGTGTTCCCTTGTCTCGGAGGGCGAGGGTTTCAGTTGTCCCTCTCCCTCCGGGAGAGGGGTCGGGGTGAGGGAAGTGTCATGCAGTTACGTTATTCTCAATAAGATAATTTTTGCATGACGTGACAGTTCCACGTTATGGACGGATGCCGATTTTCTTTCTTGCGTGTTTTTTTGGATTCTCTTTGCGTACCCCTCAAGGGCACCCGTCGAGCGGGTATAGAAAATAAGGTATTGAAAAGAATCTATGCGCCTTTGCGTCAGGGTTCCTGAATAGTCGGGGTATGCGAGGAAGGGCTGGCATTCCCTGTTAATAGACCGCCGCTCGCCGCCGCGAGGCCGAAGCTCGCAAGCGCGTCAGGCGCTGTCCTGCGCGACGGCATACACCTGCTCCGCCACGGCCTTGCCCTTGAACTGCACGTCGCCGAGCGCGATGATCTGCACACCCGCCCCCAAACCATGCCGCGTTGCCGCGTCGATCAGAATCGCGCGCTGCACGCTCTTGGTATGCGCCTCCAATCGTGCCGCCAGGTTCACGGTGTCGCCGATGCAAGTGTATGTGGCGCGCTGTTGCGTGCCGGTGTAGCCGGCCACCACGTCACCGGTGGCGATGCCGATGCCGATGCGGATCGGCGCCTTTCGCGCGGCCACGCGCTCCAAGTTGAACTGCTCGATGAGCTCGATCATCTCCTGCGCCGCGGCCACTGCGCTGCCGGCGCAATCGTCCAGCGACAGCGGCGCGCCGAACAACGCCATCAGCCCGTCGCCGATCATCTGGTTGACCACGCCGCCATGGTTGCTGATGGCGTCGAACATCAGC
>CAYNFN010000059.1:0-31165 GCA_964396485.1 uncultured Alcaligenaceae bacterium | reverse complement strand
GCCTTCCCTGGCGGTGATGATTTCCACCCGCTGGCCGCTGGATAGCGCGTAGGTCAGCGGCACGATCTGGCCGTTGACCTTGGCGCCACGGCAGCGATGGCCGAGTTCGGAGTGCAAGTGATACGCGAAGTCGACGGGCGTGGCGCCGCGCGGCAGGTCGATCACCCGCCCTTGCGGCGTCACCACGTAGACGCTGTCCTGGAACAACTCGGTCTTGAAGTATTCGGCCAACTCGCCCGCGTCCGCGAGTTCATCGCGCCAATCGAGGATCCGGCGCAGCCAGGCTATGCGATCGTCGAACGCGGCGTCGCCCCTGACCGCTTCCTTGTAGCGCCAGTGGGCGGCGACGCCGAGCTCGGCGTGCTGGTGCATCTCGTGAGTGCGGATCTGCACTTCCAGCACCTTGCCTTCCGGCCCCACGACCGCGGTATGCAGCGATCGGTAGTCATTGGCCTTCGGCCTGGCGATGTAATCGTCGAACTCGCGCGGCGCCGGGGTCCACAGGTCATGCACCAGGCCGAGCACGGCGTAGCACGCCTTGACGTCGTTCACCAGTATCCGCACCGCTCGCACATCGGCCAGATCCTCGAGCCCCACGCCCTTGCTCTGCATCTTGCGCCAGATGCTGTAGATGTGTTTCGGCCGCCCCGCGACTTCGCCGGCGATGGCGGCGGCTGCGAGTTTCGCGCGCAGCAACTGGACCAGATTGGTGATGTAGGTCTCGCGATCAACGCGCTTTTCGTCCAGCTGGCGCGCGAGATTCTTGTAGGTGTGCGGCTCGAGGCAGCGGAACGCCAGGTCTTCCAGTTCCCACTTGATCTGCCATACGCCGAGCCGGTTGGCGAGCGGCGCGAACAGGTCCATGGTATCGCCGGCGGCGTTCTCGCGAGCCTGCGCGTCGCCAGTTGCGGCGAGATCCCGCAGCACTTGCACCTGATCGGCCAGCTTGATCAGCACCACCCGCACGTCCTGAACCATTGCCAGCAGCATCTTGCGCAGCGACTCGAGCTGCGCCGCGCGGTCGGCCTGGCGGGGACCGGACTCGACCCGTCCGCGCAGAACCTGGATCTGCGCCATGCTCGCCACGCCTTCCACCAGCGCGGCAATTACAGGCCCGAAGTGCGCCGTCAGGGCCTCGCGCTGTGCACGGGACGCCACTGGCGCTCCGAGCAATAGAGTCGCCGCAATGGCTTCCCCGTCGACGCGCAGCGCGCTGAGTATGCCGGCAGCAGCGCGCACATGCTCGATCCAGCGCGTACCCGCCGGATGCAGACTATCGGCGTAGTGCTGCTGCGCCCAGAGATCGGCGCGCGCCACCAGTTCGCGCTCAGGCTGCGACAGACGGACCGTCAACAGATCCAGCCATCCGGCGGATGCGGTATCGCGGGTGATTTCCCTGACCTTGACCATGTACCGATAACCGAGATCAACGACCTTGCCAATAACGCCGTTCGAGTTGCCTCCAGCCCGACGTTTCGATCCCCGAACTGCTCATTCTGACCAGCACCGCGCCGGCCAGATCGGTGCGAACCAGTTCACTGCCCTGTTCGCGGTAACGGCGCACCACGGCCGGGTGCGGGTGCCCGAAACGGTTGCGGTATCCGACCGCAAAGACGACCAGCCGCGGCGCTACCGCTCGCACGAATTCCGGAGTGGAGGAAGTGCGGCTGCCATGATGGGGCGCGATCAGCACGTCGGCGGACAAACGCCCCGAGGAATCGCGCAGCAGCCTGATCTCGCTGCGTCGTTCGATGTCGGCCGGCAGCAGCACGGCTCCGTAGGGCGAAACGATCCTGAGCACGCAGCTGCGATCGTTGTCCTTGAGATCGAATTCACTATAACTTTCGGCATCGGGATGCAGCATTTCGAAGGCCACGCCATCCCACTCCCAGCGCTCTCCGGCGCTGCACCGCCGTCCGTTTGCCGCTGCTTCGTTGATTGGATGAACCTCGGTCAACGGGGAGGACAACCACTGCACCGGCATCGCCTGCAACACCGCCAGCGCCCCACCGCTGTGGTCGAGATCGTCGTGACTGACGATGACGCCGTCCAGGCGGAGCACGCCGCTTGCGCGCAGATAAGGCACCACGATACGTTCGCCGGCGCTCACCTGATCCGAAAATGCCGGCCCGGTGTCGTAGAGCAGCGCGTGCCCCTGGGTGCGCGCCACCACCGCCAACCCCTGCCCGACGTCGAGTACGGTCAGCCACAGCTCGCCTGGCGAGGGCCGCGGCGGCAACGACAGGAACAGCGGCAGCATGAGTCCGGCACCCACCCAACGCGCCGGAAAACCCCGGGGCAGTAGCATCCAGAGCGCGCCGAGCATCGCCAGCGGCACGGCCCAGGGAGGCGGTGCATGTTGCTGCCAGACTGCGTCGGGTACAAGGTCCAGCGTTTCCAGCACGCTCATGCAAAGCGCCATGACCGCGTGCGCGGCGTACGCAAGCCAATCGAGCGGCACCACGGCGGCGAGCAGCGTGAGCGGCACCACGACCAGACTCACCAGCGGAATCGCAACCGCATTTGCGATCGGCGACACCAGCGAAACCTGCTGAAACATCGCCAGCAACAGCGGCACCAGCGCCAGCGTGACCGCCCATTGGGTTCGCGCCCACGCGCCCAGCCAGGAAAACCGGCCGATGCGGCCGCCACCGGCCAGCATGATCACCGCGACCGCGCCGAAAGACAGCCAGAACCCGGCGGAAATCACCGCCATGGGATCGACGACGATCACCAGCGCCGCCGCCGCTGCCAGCACCGCAAGCGGTCGCGTCATCCAACCCAGCCAGAGCGCCACTGCCACGATCGCCAGCATGAAAACGGTGCGCTGCGCCGGCACCGCGAATCCCGACAGTGCCGCGTAGGCGAGCGCAGCCGCAAGGCCGGCGGCGGCGGCTGCGCGCGCTGCGGGAAGGCGCAGGGTCAGCGCTTCCGACCGGCGCCACAATCGCAACACCAGCAAGTACGCCAGGCTCGCGACCATGGTGATGTGCAGCCCGGAAATGCTCATCAGATGATTGACGCCGGTGCGCGTGAAAACCCGCCACTGCGACGGCGGAATGGCGCGCTGGTCGCCCACCGCAAGGGCAACGATCACCCCGGCGTAAGGCCGGCCATCGAGCGCACGCTGCAATCTGGAGCGCACCGCTTCGCGGGTGCGCTCCAGAATATATGCAGGACGGTTCACCCGCGCCACGATCAGGGTCGCCGGCGCATCGGCTCTCACGTATCCGACCGCGCGTATGCCGCGCTCCAGCATCCACGCCTCAAAATCGAATCCGCCCGGATTGGCGTTGCCATGGGGGCGCCGCAGGCGCGCGCTCAGGCGCCACCGTTGTCCCGGGTGCAGGTCTGGACCCTGCGCGGTGTCGCCCGACTGATACCAGGTGAGGGAAATCCGCGGGGGCACTTCGGCACCCGGCGTATACACCTTTTCAACATCGAATACGAAGCGCACGCCGCGTTCGGCAGGCTGGGTCATTGCGGCGATGACCCCCGACAACTCGATATCGCGCCCTTCCCATGGTTCCGGTAGCGCGCGCGCAAGGCTCCAGTGCCCCATCGCGGCCGACCAGAAATACCCGGCGATCGCGAAAGCAACCACGGCAACGGCACGTGCCGCCATCCCTGCGGCCGCACCGTTTCTGCGTGCAGCGAGCAGCCACAGCGCCGCCAAAGGAACCAGTACCGCCGCGCCGGTCAAATCAGGGAGCAGGGGCTGTTGATGCAACCACCAGTCGCCCGCGATCAGGGCGGCAACGTTAACAATCATACGGAGCGGTTCCGGTACAATTAGCCACCTTCATGCCACGCAAGTTTTTCCGCAAGTACCTGCCAAGCCACGAGAGCGTCCGCCAAAACCGGCACATTCGTTTTTTCGGCGCGGCGTTGCATCACCCCAACCTGTGGCACCTTAATCGCAAGTCGGTGGCGGGCGGCACGGCCGTCGGACTGTTCTGCGGACTGGTACCGGCGCCGCTGCAAATGCTTTCGGCTGCGCTGCTCGCGATCCTGTTCCGCGTCAATCTGCCGGTGGCTGTGATCCTCACCTGGTACACCAACCCGTTCACCATCGTTCCGCTTTATTACATCGCCTACAAGCTCGGCATGTTCGTCACGGGCGGCAACGGCCAATTCCTTCCCGGTGGCGATCTGGATCTGCTCGGGCTGCCGATCGTGGATTGGATACCGGCGCTGCTCACCTGGCTGGCTGCGATGGGCAAGCCGTTCCTGCTCGGCCTGTTCCTGCTCGCCCTGATTCTCGCTGTCTCTGGCTATCTGCTGGTGATTGCCGCATGGCGTGTGCACGTCATGCTGTCGTGGAAAAAGCGCCGGCGCATGCGTAGCTTCGCTGCAAGAAAATGACAGGCGCTGCGCGTTCTGTTGCGTGCCGGGATTGGCGTGTATACTCGAATCAGGCACGTCCCCTCCCCCAATGACGTCCGACTCGGCAACAGGCGATCATCTGTTGAATCATGACGCCTTCCTACTGGAATGATGCCACTCGCGATCTGGCGAGCCGCGATTCCGTTCTAAAAGTACTGATCCGCAACCATGAAGGGCCGCCGTTGCAGAGCCGCGGCGATGCCTTCATGACGCTGGCACGCTCCATCATCGGCCAGCAGATATCGGTGCAGGCGGCGGAAAGCGTGTGGCAGAAACTGCTGGAATCGGTCGGATCGCTAGGACCGGCAACCATCGTGCGCATGGACCCATCGAAACTGCGTGCCTGCGGATTGTCCAGCAACAAGTCCACTTACCTGATCGACCTGGCCGAGCATTTTCTCAACGGCTCACTGGAGATCGAGCGCTGGAGCGACCACGACGACGAGCAACTGATCGCCGAGCTGACCAAGGTCAAGGGGGTCGGGCGCTGGACCGCGGAGATGTTCCTGATCTTTTTCATGATGCGCCCGAACATTCTGCCGGTGGACGACATCGGATTGCAGCGCGCCATAGGCCTGCATTACAACAACGGCAAGCCGCTCTCGAAGCTGAAGATGCGCCAGATCGCCAACGAGTGGCAACCGTGGCGAACCGTGGCCGCATGGTATCTGTGGCGCTCGCTCGATCCGATACCGGTGGAATACTAGGGCCGAGGTACGAGGGCCGAGGTTCGAGTAGCTCATGACTCGGCCCTCGCGCCTCGGCGCTCGGCCCTATCTTAACTTTCCGTCTTCCAATCGCAGCGTTCGCTGCATCTTCGCCGCAATCGTCGGATCGTGAGTCACCACCACGAAACTGGTGGCGAGATCGCGGTTCAGGTCAAGCATCAGGTCCAGCATGCCTTCGGCGGTGTGGCGGTCGAGGTTGCCGGTGGGCTCGTCGGCGAGCACGCAGGCGGGTTCGGTGACCAGCGCGCGCGCCAGCGCTGCGCGCTGCCGTTCGCCCCCGGAAAGTTCTCCCGGCGTGTGCGTCAGGCGTGCGCCCAAGCCGACCCGCTGCAGAATCCTGGCTGCGCGCTTGCCGGCATCTGCCGCGGCAAGGCGCCGGATCAGCAGCGGCATCGCCACGTTCTCCAACGCGGTGAACTCCGGCAACAGGTGGTGGAACTGGTAGACAAAGCCGAGTGCGCGGTTGCGCAGCCTTCCCTTTTCCTTCTCGTTCAACGAATCCAGCCGGTGGCCGAGCACCGTGACCTCTCCCGCGCTCACAGCGTCGAGCCCGCCGAGCAGGTGCAGCAGCGTGCTTTTGCCTGAGCCCGACGCACCGACGATCGCCACCGTTTCGCCACGCGCGACGCTGATGTCGATGCCCAGCAACACCGGGACCGCGTACTCGCCCTGGCGGAAGGTCTTCTGCAGGTTGCGGCAGGAGACAACGACCTCACTCATAGCGCAGGGCTTCGGCCGGACTCACCCGCGATGCGCGCAGGCTGGGATAGATCGTCGCCAGCAGGCTCAGCCCGAACGACGTCAGTCCGATCACGACCACGTCTTGCAGATGCAGATCGGAAGGCAGGTCGCTGATGTAATACACGTCCTTGGCGAGAAACTGGATGCCCAGGACGCGCTCGATTGCCGGGATCACGACCTCAATGTTCGCCGCCAGCAGCACGCCGCCGACCACCCCGGCGATCATGCCGACTGCGCCGATCAACGCGCCCTGAATGATGAAGATCTGCATGATCTCCCCCGGCGCGGCCCCCAGCGTGCGCAGGATGGCGATGTCGGCACGCTTGTCGGTGACCGCCATCACCAGCGTGGAAACGATGTTGAACGCCGCCACCGCGACGATGAGCACCAGGATGATGAACATCACCCGCTTCTCGATCTGCACCGCACGGAAGAAATTTGCGTGGCTGCGCGTCCAGTCGGTGGCATAGACGTCGCTGCTCAGCGTGCGCATCAGGTCGCGCGCCACCAGCGTGGCCTTGAACAGGTCGTGGAGCTTCAGCCGCACCCCCGACACCCTGTCTTCCAGGCGATAGAGCTTCTGCGCGTCCTCGAGGTGCATAAACGCAAGGCCGGCGTCGTATTCGGCCATGTCCACTTCGAAAATACCAACCACTTCGAACTGCTTGAGCCGCGGCAGGATGCCCGCGGGCGTCACCTGTCCCTGCGGCGCGATCAGCACGATCTTGTCTCCAACGCGGGCGCCCACGCTCATCGCCAGATCGATGCCGAGAACGATGCCAAAGCGCCCGGGCCTCAGATCGTCCATGCTGCCGGACCGCATGTGCTCGCCTACGTCGGCGACTTTTGCTTCGGCGCCGGGAAGAACTCCGCGCACCAGCGTGCCCTGCACGGTTCCGCGGTTGGAAATCAGCCCCTGCGCGGTGATGTACGGCGCAGCCGCGACCACGTCCGGATGCTTTTGCGCTTCCGCGGCGATTTTCCGCCAGTCGGAAAGCTTGCCGTCCAGTCCCATTATCTGCACGTGCGAAGTAACCCCCAGGATGCGCGTGCGCAGCTCCTTCTGGAATCCGTTCATAACCGAGAGCACGACAATCAATGCCGCGACACCCAGCGCGACGCCCAGCATCGAGGTGATGGATATGAAGGAGATGAAATGATTGCGGCGCTTGGCGCGCGTGTAGCGCAGCCCGACAAACAGCTCGTACGGCGTCAGCATGAAATGTTCAAATAAGCGGTATGGCGTGATCGGATGGACACGCAAAGTCTGCCACATTCCGGCGCGGATGACTAAGCAGCCCGCACTCGGTCACCGGAGGCGGCTCCGATATCGCGTGCTAAACTCGTCGCAGTTCCAGTCCTCTCTCCCGTGCGCACCGTCACGCTGTTTGTTCCTTCCCTGTTCTGGCCCGAAACGGGCGCTACGGACACCTATTCCGGACTGAGGCTGCCGGCGCTGGAAACGCTCTTGAGTCGCGCCAGCGTGGCCGACGGCTCATGCGAAAATGAGCCCGCCTGGATCTGCCAGCGCTTCGGAGTGCAAAAGCAGACCGACTGGCCGGTCGCGCCGCTCGCCTTTGCCGGTGACGGCGGAGAACCCGGCGCAGCCTACTGGTTGCGGGCCGACCCGGTACATCTGCGCTTGGAAAACGACAGACTGATCCTGCTGGCCCCGGAATCCCTGGAGATCACCGAAGACGAAACGCGCCAATTGACCGGGGCGCTCAATCGCCAGTTCGAGGCGGAGGGTTTTGTCGTACACGCGCCGCATCCGCGACGCTGGTACTTGAAGATGCCGCAAACGCCGAAGATCCACACCGTCACCCTGAAACAGGCCGTCGGCCGCGATGTCAACCGTCTTCTCCCCGAAGGTGAGGAGCGCCTGCGCTGGCACCGGATTTTCAATGAAGTGCAGATGCTGCTGCACGCCCATCCGGTCAACACGGCGCGCGAGGATCGCGGTGTGGCGGTGGTGAACAGTCTGTGGCTCTGGGGCGGCGGCACCCTGCCCGCCGTCGTCAGCATCACCTTCGATGCGGCGCAGGGCGACGATCCTCTTGCCGTGGGTCTGGCAAGGCTTGCGGGCATCAACTCTGCCCCGCTTCCCGTCGGCGGCGCATTCGGTGCCGGGAACAACACGCTGGTCGATCTTCGAAATGCGGAGCGCGAATTCATGCGCGGCAGCGTTGCCGGCTGGCGGGAGGCGCTCGAAACACTGGAAACGCGGTGGTTCGCACCGCTTTTCGACCGGTTGCGATCGGGTAGTATCGGCAAGGCTGTGATCGCGACCGTCGCCGATGGCCGCAGACACGAGTGGTCGGTCATGCGCGCCGCCCTCTGGCAGATATGGAAGAGGCCACGGCCGCTGACTCACCATGCCCTCAATGTTCTGAACCAGCGCGACTCGTCACGGCTTGCATGAGCACTCCGCGCATCGTCATCCGCAGCGTGCCACAAACAGCGTTCGAGACATTGCTCGCCGCCGGCGTACACCCGGTGCTGGCGCGCGTTTATGCCGCGCGGGGCGTGAGCGCTCGGCAGCAGCTCGATACCTCGTTCAATGGGCTGGCTCCGGTCGACCGCCTGAAAAATTGCGTCGCGATGGCGCAATTGCTTGCCGATGCGATCGCCGCCGGGCAGCGCCTGTTGATCGTCGCCGATTACGACGCCGACGGCGCCACGGCGTGTGCACTGGGGATGATCGCTCTGCAAAGCCTTGGCGCACAGGTGGAATACCTGGTGCCCAATCGATTCGAGTACGGTTACGGCCTCACACCGGAAATCGTTTCCCTGGCAGCCGCGCGCCGGCCCGATTTCCTGATCACGGTCGACAACGGCATCGCCAGCATCGACGGCGTCGAGGCCGCGCGCAAGCTCGGCATTCGGGTGCTCATCACCGATCACCATCTGCCCGCTGCGCAACTGCCCGCTGCGGCGTGTATCGTCAATCCGAACCAACCGGGCTGCGATTTCCCGAGCAGGAACCTGGCAGGGGTGGGCGTGATGTTCTACGTGCTGCTGGCGCTGCGCGCAGAGTTGCGCGCACGCGGCTGGTTTGACGGCCGCGATGAACCGAACCTCGCAGATCTGCTGGACCTGGTTGCGCTCGGCACCGTCGCCGACGTCGTGCGGCTGGACGACAACAACCGCATCCTGGTGGACCAGGGCCTGAAGCGCATCCGCGCCGGCCGCGCCCGCCGCGGCATCGCCGCTTTGTTGCGGGTGGCCGGCCGTGATCCGGCGCGCGTCTCGGCCTACGATCTCGGTTTCGTCCTCGGACCGCGGCTCAACGCCGCCGGCAGACTCACCGACATGAGCGTCGGAATCGAATGCCTGCTGGCACGCGATAGCGGCCGCGCCGCCGAACTGGCGGCACAGCTCGACGCGCTCAACCGTGAGCGCCGCGACATCGAAGCCGGGATGCAGGAAACGGCGCTGGCGCTGATGGAGCGCATCGCACCCGCGGACTCCTACAGCCTGAGCCTGTACGACGAGAGCTGGCATCAGGGCGTGGTCGGGATCCTGGCCGCGCGCCTGCGTGAACGCTTCAATCGGCCGGTGATCGCGTTCGCGCCCGGCGGTGACGGCAAGGCGAAAGGTTCGGGCCGCTCGATACCGGGCCTGCACCTGCGCGATGCGCTCGATCTGGTGTCCAAACGCCACCCCGGCCTGATCCTGCACTTCGGCGGCCACGCCGCCGCGGCAGGGCTTACGGTGCGCAGCGCCGACATGGCCGCATTCGAGAATGCGTTCGAACAGACCGTACGCGAACTGCTGACGCCTGCCGACCTCGAGCGCGTGATCGAAACCGATGGCGGGCTGGAACCGGAGGACGTCAGCCTGCCGTTTGCGGAGTTGCTCGCCGCGCAGGTCTGGGGCCAGGGCTTTGCACCCCCGTCGTTCTTCGACGATTTCGAGGTGACGGATCAGAAAATCGTCGGTGGCCGGCACTTGAAGTTGCGTCTGCGCCGCAAACCCGCCGAGCCGGCGTTCAATGCAATCGTATTCGGCCGCGACGCACCCCTTCCCTCGCGCGTGTCCGCGGTTTACCGTGTGCAGGTCAACGAGTTCAACGGCATGCGCTCGGTGCAACTGGTGCTGGATCACTGCCAGCCGGAGAGCAACTAAGGAGACGGGCGTGGACTTTTACTGGCTGCATGGCACGGAACTGGAACGGTTGCCCGCCTTTGCCACCAGTCTCGCCATCGGCCTGCGGCTTTTCAGTATCGGCACGGTCGAGGCTCGCGAGGTGGCGATCGCCGTGGCGCTGGCGATCGGGGCAAACATCGTTTTCAAGCACGTCATGGTGCTGATTGTCGGCGGCCGGCCACTGTTTGCGCATTGCGCCGGGTCGATGGTCGCAGTCGCGGTTGGTCTGGTCGTGGCCTTGTTGCTCACATGACGGACTGCCCGGTGCGCGACATCGGTTAAAATGACCCTCCATTTACCTTGGTTTCAACCCCCGGATCGGAATCCAAAATGGAAGCAGAACGACTCAACGCCATCGAAAAACAACTCGAGGATCTCGATACCCGGGCCAAGGAACTACGGAGGTATCTTTGACTTCGATGGCAAACGCAACCGCCTGATCGAAGTCGTCAAGCTGACCGAAGACCCCGCCTTCTGGAACGACGCCAAGCGCGCCCAGGACCTCGGGCGCGAGCGCAAGAACCTGGAATCGGTGGTCACCACGTTGGAGAAGCTCGATCAGGGGCTGAAGGATGCGCGCGAACTGTTCCAGATGGCGCGGTCGGAAAACGACGACGCCACCCTGAACGCCGTTTCCGACGACGTCGCCGGCATGGAGAAGATCGTGGCGCACATGGAGTTCCGCCGCATGTTCTCCAACCCCATGGATCCGAACAACTGCTTCCTCGACGTTCAGTCCGGATCGGGCGGCACCGAGGCCCAGGACTGGGCATCGATGCTGGAACGCATGTACCTCAAGTTCTGCGAGCGCCGCGGCTTCAAGGTCGAGGTGCTGGAGGAGTCATCAGGGGAGGTAGCCGGGATCAAGAGCGCCACGCTCAAGGTCAGCGGCGACTACGCCTATGGCACTCTGCGCACCGAAAGCGGCGTGCACCGCCTGGTGCGCAAGTCCCCGTTCGATTCCAATGCGCGCCGCCATACCTCGTTCGCCAGCGTTTTCGTCTATCCGGAGGTGGACGACACCATCGAGGTCGCAATAAACCCCGCGGACCTGCGCGTCGACACTTTTCGCGCCAGCGGCGCCGGCGGCCAGCACATCAACAAGACAGACTCGGCAATCCGCATCACCCATGTGCCAACCGGCATCGTCGTGCAGTGCCAGAACGACCGCTCCCAGCACCGCAACCGCGCCGAGGCAATGGCGATGCTGAAAGCGCGCCTGTATGAACTCGAACTGCGCAAACGCAACGAGGAAAAGCAGGCGATGGAAGACGCCAAGACCGATATCGCCTGGGGACACCAGATCCGTTCTTACGTGCTCGACCAGTCGCGTATCAAGGACCTGCGTACCAACGTCGAGATCGGCAACACGCAGGCGGTGCTCGACGGCGCCCTCGATCCGTTCATCGAGGCCAGCCTGAAACAAGGCGTTTGAGACCGTGACCGTCGTGACGATCGTGACTGACGTGACTCGCAACAAGGAGAATCGTTGGCCATGCCTTGTCTCTGCGATCGTCACGACAGTTGGGATGGGCGCGCCAATAGGGACCTAAGAACATGGAAGACAAGAACCAGCAGCCGGCAGTCGATACCAACCAGATCGTCGAGGAGCGGCGTGCCAAGCTGCGTGAATTACGTGCGCAAGGCAATGCCTTTCCCAACGATTTCCGCCGCCGCCACGTCGCCGCCGATCTGCATCGCGACTACGGAGCCAGGTCGAACGAGGAGCTGGAACCGCTGAATGTCGAAGTGACGGTTGCCGGGCGGATGATGCTCAAGCGCGTCATGGGCAAGGCGAGCTTCGCCACCATCCAGGACATGTCGGGGCGCATCCAGATCTACGTCACCAACGACGTCACCGGTGAAACGGTGCACGCCGCATTCAAGCACTGGGATCTCGGCGACATCGTCGGCGCGACCGGAACGCTATTCAAGACCAAGACTGGCGAACTCACCGTCAAGGCCACCAACGTGCGCCTGCTCGCCAAGTCGCTGCGGCCGTTGCCGGAGAAGTTTCACGGCCTGGCCGCCCAGGAAGCCAAATACCGCCAGCGCTATCTCGATCTGATCACCAATCCAGAAACGCAGCGTGTGTTCAAGACGCGTTCCCGGATGATCCACGCGATGCGCGAATTCTTCGTCGCGCGCAGTTATCTCGAAGTCGAAACGCCGATGATGCAGCCCATCCCCGGCGGCGCCGCGGCGCGGCCGTTCGTAACGCATCACAACGCGCTCGACATGGGCCTCTACCTGCGCGTCGCGCCCGAGCTGTACCTCAAACGGCTGGTGGTGGGCGGGATCGAGAAGGTGTTCGAGATCAACCGCAATTTCCGCAACGAAGGCATCTCGACCCGCCATAATCCCGAATTCACCATGCTGGAGTTCTACGAGGCCTACCAGGACTACAACTACCTGATGGATCTCACCGAGGAACTGCTGCGGAAAGTCGCGCAGGAAGTACTCGGCACGACCACGCTCAGTTATCAGGGCGAGAGCATTGATCTGGGCAGGCCCTTCGATCGGCTGACAATGGCCAAGGCCATCGCCAAGTACAACCCGAAATACCCGCTGGCGGACCTTGTCAAACCGGCTTACCTGCGCTCGGCGCTCGATGCTTTCAAAGTCGAGGTCTTCCCCAGCGACGGCCTGGGATTGCTGCAACTCAAGCTGTTCGAGCAGACCACGGAAGACAAGCTCATCCAGCCGACCTTCATCGTCGCCTTTCCGACCGACGTCTCGCCCTTGGCCCGCCGCAACGACGCCAATCCGGCGGTCACCGACCGCTTCGAGCTATTCATCACCGGACGCGAGATGGCGAACGGATTCTCGGAACTGAACGACCCGGAAGATCAGGCAGAGCGGTTCTCGGAGCAGGCCAGGGCCAAGGAAGCCGGCGACGAGGAAGCGATGTACTACGACGCCGATTATGTGCGCGCGCTCGAGTACGGCCTGCCGCCCGCTGCGGGCGAAGGCATCGGCATCGATCGCCTGGTGATGCTGTTCACCGACAGCCCCTCGATCCGGGACGTGATCCTGTTCCCGCAAATGCGCCCAGAGTAGTCAAGATCAACACCCAACGCAGAGGCACAGAGAAGAACAACGAGGGCACAGAGTATATTTCGCAAACGACAATTCGCAAATTTGTGATGAGTTCCGAACCTAATCTTTTCTCTGCGAACTCCATTTCCTCTGCGTCTCTGCGTTGGGTTTTCGTTTTTTGCCCCCTGACTAGGTCATGACCCAATCACCCAGTGTGCTGTGGCGGCCATCGCGGGAGCGAATTGCCAGGTCCAATATTACGCGCTTCATCCACCTGGTTAACCAGCGCTGGAATGCCGGGGTCAGGGACTCCCAGCAACTCTACGACTGGTCGGTGCGCGAACCGGAGCAATTCTGGACTGCAACCTGGGATTTCTGCGGCGTGGTGGCCGAGACTCGCGGCGAACGGGTTCTGGTCGATGGCGGCAAGATGCCGGGAGCGAAATGGTTTCCGGATGCGCAATTGAACTTTGCCGAGAATCTGCTGCGGCGGCGCGACGACGATACCGCAATGGTGTTCTGGGGCGAGGACAAGGTGCGCCGTCGCATGAGCTTCGCTGAAGTGTACGACGCGGTTTCGCGCACCGCGCAGGCATTGTCAGCCGCAGGCGTGAAGGAAGGCGACCGGGTCGCGGCCTTCATGCCGAACATGCCCGAGACCATCATCTTCATGCTTGCCACCACCAGCCTCGGTGCGATCTGGTCGTCGTGTTCGCCGGACTTCGGCGCGCAGGGGGTCCTCGACCGTTTCGGACAGATCGCGCCCAAGGTCCTGTTTGCGGTCGAGGGGTATCACTACAACGGCAAGACCCACGATACCCTGCCGCGTATTGCCGAGATTGCAAGGAATCTGCCGACGCTGGCGCGCACGGTGATCGTTTCCTACACCCGGGAAAAACCCGCCATATCCGGCATCAGGAACGCGGTGCAACTCGCCGAGTTCGTCGGACCGTATCGCGGCCGCGAAATCGCCTTCCGGCGCCTGCCGTTCAACCACCCGCTCTATATTCTCTACTCCTCGGGCACCACCGGCGTGCCCAAATGCATCGTTCACGGCGCCGGCGGCACGCTCCTGCAGCACCTCAAGGAACATCAGCTGCACACCGATCTGAAACGCGGCGACCGCCTGTTCTACTTCACCACCTGCGGCTGGATGATGTGGAACTGGCTTGCTTCCGGCCTCGCCACCGGCGTGTCGCTGCTACTGTACGACGGCTCGCCGTTCCATCCCGGATCGAACGTGTTGTTCGACTTCGCCGACGCAGAGCGCATGACCGTCTTCGGCACCTCCGCCAAATACATAGACGCGCTCAACAAGGCCGGCGCCCGGCCGATGGATACCCACCAGCTGGACTCGGTCGAGACCATCACCTCGACCGGTTCGCCGCTGGTGCCTGAGGGGTTCGACTATGTCTATCGCGCGATCAAGAAAGACGTCCTGTTATCCTCGATTTCCGGAGGCACCGACATCGCCTCCTGCTTCGTGCTCGGCAACCCGACCGCTCCGGTGTACCGGGGTGAAATCCAGTGCCGCGGCTTCGGAATGCACGTGCAGGTCTTCGATGACGACGGCAACGCGGTCATCGGTGCGAAGGGCGAACTGGTGTGCACCGCGCCCTTCCCTTCGATGCCCATCCATTTCTGGAACGATCCCGACGGCGACAAGTACCGCGCCGGGTACTTCGAGCGTTTCCCGGATACCTGGTGCCATGGCGACTACATGGAACTGACCCCGCGCGGAACAGCCATCATCTACGGACGCTCGGACGCCACCCTCAATCCCCGCGGCGTACGCATCGGCACCGCCGAGATCTATCGCCAGGTCGAGCAACTCGATGAAGTGGTGGAAAGCCTGGTGATCGGCCAGGACTGGGACAACGACGTCCGCGTGGTGCTGTTCGTGCGCCTGCGCCACGGACTGGCGCTCGACGACGCGCTGGCGAAGAAAATTCGGGACCAGATTCGCGTCAACACCACTCCACGCCACATACCGGCAAAGATCGTCCAGGTGGGCGATATTCCGCGCACCAAGAGCGGCAAGATCGTCGAACTCGCAGTGCGCAATGTCGTGCACGGCAACCCGGTGAAGAACCTGGAGGCGCTCGCCAATCCCGAAGCGCTGGAGCAGTTCCGCGACAGGCCGGAACTCACCTCTCCCTGACGCGCGGACATGTTGGGGTGAGGTGGGAGGGGGTATGCAGGGTACCCCACCCCGGTACTTGACCGGTACCCCCTGAGGGTACTAGAGTATTCATGCCATGGACTCGCCGAACGTCCCCGCCCCTGCGCGCACCGTCGAGCTTGCGATCGACGGGATGACCTGCGCTGCCTGCGCCACTCGAATCGAAAGAGCCCTGAACAAGCTGCCCGCCACTGCGGCGGCGGTGAACCTTGTCACCGAGCGTGCAAGCGTGCAGTTCGCGCCCGGCCGCACCGACGTGGCGAAGCTGATTGAAACCGTCCGCAAGGCCGGCTACGACGCGAGCGAGCTGGCGGGCGTCACACGCACTGAGGAAAAGGTCCGGCACAAGGAACGCTATCGTAGGGAACTGCGGCTGTTCTGGATCGCCGTGGCGTTGTCCGCGCCCCTGTTGCTGCAGATGGGCACGATGTTCACCGGAGAGCATTCTTTTCGAACCCCCCATGAGGGATACGCGGAAGTGCTGCCGCGCTGGCTGCAATGGCTGCTCGCGACGCCCGTGCAGTTCTGGATCGGCAGGCGCTTCTATGTCGGCGCCTGGCACGCTCTGCGCGGCGGTTCCGCCAATATGGACGTACTGATCGCGCTTGGTACTTCGATGGCCTACCTGTTCAGCGCGGCGGTGACCGCTTTCGGCCTGCACGGGCAGCACGTCTATTTCGAGGCCAGCGCTGTGATCATCACCCTGGTGCTCATGGGCAAGCTCCTGGAAGCGCGCGCCAAGGGCAGGACTTCCGCGGCGATCGAGCAGTTATTACAACTTCAGCCCAAGCGCGCACGGGTCGAGCGTAACGGCGATGCCGTCGAGGTGGATCTCGCGGCCGTGGTCCCCGGCGATATCGTGATCGTGCGGCCGGGCGAGCGCGTCGCGGTGGACGGCGACGTCATCGACGGCGCATCCAGCGTGAACCAGAGCATGCTCACCGGCGAAAGCATGCCGGCGGGCAAGCGCAGCGGCAGCCGCGTCTTCGCCGCTACCCAGAACCTGGACGGCATGCTCAGGGTGCGCGCTACCGGCGTAGGCGTCCACACCCAACTTGCCGAAATTGTGCGGCTGGTGGAAGCAGCCCAGGGCAGCAAAGCGCCGATACAGCGCCTGGCCGACCGCATCTCCGGCATCTTCGTGCCGATCGTCGTCGCCATCAGCGCGGTGACCTTGGTGGCGTGGTGGATGCTCGCCGGCGACTTCACCCAGGCCCTTATCAACGCGGTCGCAGTGCTGGTGATCGCCTGTCCATGCGCGCTCGGGCTCGCCACGCCGACTGCGATCATGGTCGGCAGCGGGCGCGGCGCCCAATCGGGGATTTTGGTGCGCAGCGCCGCTGCACTGGAACGCGCCGGGAAAATTCGCACGCTGGTGGTCGACAAGACCGGAACGCTCACGCTGGGCAAGCCTGTAGTGACCGATGTGGTTCCTGCCCCCGGATCGAGCGGGTCTGCGGTGCTGGAGCTCGCGGCTTCGCTGGAGCAGAATTCCGAGCATCCGCTGGCGTATGCGGTGCTCGCCCGCGCTCGCGAGCAAGAACTGTCATTGCTCCCGGTCGAGGATTTTGCGGCGGTCCCGGGATCGGGCGTGCGGGCCCGCATCGCGGAAAGGGTACTGATGCTCGGTTCCCCCCGTTTCATCAGGGATCAGGGCGTTGCGATCGACGATGCCAGCGTCCTGCGGCTCGCCGGCGAAGGAAAGACCGTTATCGTGCTTGCGGATTCCGGGCACGCAATGGGTTACGTCGCTATTGCCGATCAACCCCGCCCCTCTTCCGCGGCGGCAATCTCGCAGCTGAAGGCCATTGGAATCGAAGTGGTGATGCTGACCGGCGACAACACCGCAACCGCGCGTGCCATAGCCGGCAAGCTCGGCATCAGCGAATTCCGCGCCGAAGTCCTGCCGGCCGACAAGGCCGCGGAAATTGCGCGACTCAAGGGCACAGGCGGACTGGTTGCGATGGCCGGCGACGGCGTCAACGATGCACCGGCTCTTGCCGCCGCCGATGTGAGCTTCGCCATTTCGTCGGGTTCGGATATCGCCATCGAGGCCGCGGACGTAACGTTGATACGCAACGACCTGATGAGCGTGGTGGATACGATCAGGCTGTCGCGCGCGACGCTGGCCAAGATCTTCCAGAATCTTTTCTTCGCCTTTTTCTATAACGTGCTAGGCATTCCGCTGGCAGCGTTCGGCATGCTCAACCCCGTGATCGCCGGCGCTGCGATGGCATTGTCCTCGGTCTCGGTGGTCACCAACTCGCTGCTTCTGAAACGCTGGAAACCAAATGTCTAACCGCAGAGGCGCAAAGGCGCAGAGGAAACGCAGAGGAAAGCAAAGCAATATTGGATGGAAAGGCAAGAAAACTTGTGGAAAGTGGCGACAAAGGTGATTCATCGTGCGGTGACGATAAGAAGTGCATAGTCGCGCCACCGCGATATATCGGCTGGGTGAGGCAAATCGGAACCCCCCCCCGCTTTTTGACACGCTTCGTTTGGTTTTCTCTGCGTTTCCTTTGCGCCTTTGCGCCTCTGCGGTGAAGGTTTTTCTGTTAGGAGAGAAAAATGGAAACGACAGTACTCAAAGTGAACGGCATGACCTGCGGCGGCTGCGTGCGCAGCGTCAAGAATGTGCTGGAGAGCATCCAGGGCGTAAACAGCGCCGAGGTGTCGCTGGAAAAGGCCCAGGTCACCGTGACCTACGATCCCGCGAAAGCCGATGTGAACAGGATGAGGGAGGCGGTGACCGATGCCGGCTACCAGGTCGTCTGACAAGGCGAAGCACCAGCATGCCGTCGAGCGCGCCAACAAGGCGGAGCTGTCGAAGCGCCTGAACCGCATCGAAGGCCAGGTGCGGGGAATCGCCAGGATGCTCGAAGAGGACCGTTACTGCCCGGACATCCTTACCCAGATTGCCGCGGTGCGCTCGGCGATGGATGCGCTGGCGTTGCAACTGCTCGAAGGCCATTCGCACGGCTGCCTGCAGGACGCGATTCGTTCCGGCAAAGGCACGAAAGCAGTCGCCGAGTTGATGGAAGTGGTCAAACGATTCGCGCGATAGTTGCCTGCCCGTGCTGGGCGCTCCGGCGTGACCATGAACCTCGGCCGCAGCCGAAAGCCCACGCGCCCGTCACATCACCAGAACTTCAACCACGCTTTGCTCTGACGAAGATTGGCGCTGGGCTCGGGAAAATTCGTGTCCAGCGTTCGCTTGGCGTCGTCGCGCAGTCCGGCAAGCCCCATCTCGTCGTAGGACTTGACCAGCACCTTGAGGGCGCGTTCGATCGCCGGTGCCTCAGGGTAGTTGATCAGCGCGAACTGGGCACGGTTCACCGCGGCGACATAGGCGCCGCGCCGCAGGTAATACTCGGCCACATTCACCTCGGATGAGGCCATTGCATTTACCAGGTAGTTCATGCGCGCGCGCGCATCGGGCGCGTACCGGCTTTGCGGAAAGCGCGATACCAGTTCGCGAAACGCGTCGAACGCCTCCCTCGCCGCTTTCGGATCGCGCTCGGTCATGTCTTTCTCGGCGACATAGCCCATCAGTCCCAGGTCTTCGTTGAAGTTGATCCGCCCCTTCAGATAGTAGGCGTAATCCACGTTGGGATGATCTGGGTGCAACTTGATGAAGCGATCGCAGGCCGCCAGCGCCTGGGCACCTTCGCCGTCCTTCCAGTAGGCGTAGGCGCTTTCGATCTGCGCCATCTGGGCGTACCGGCCGTACGGATAGCGGGATTCCAGCTTCTCGTAATAGCCGATCGCTTTCAGATAATTCTTGCCGTCGAGTTCCTCCCGCGCGGCGCTGTATATCCTTTCCGGGCTCCAATTCTTGGTTTCGTCGACCGGGTCCAGCGCGCATCCGGCAGCCAGCAACAAGGCAAGAATCGCTACACTACGTTTCATGACGGAATCCGCAACAAATTTGCCGAATTATATAGAAAACCCTTCGTCTGACCGGCATTACTGCCTCGCCGTTCCCGCGCAATGCGCAGGCATGCGCCTCGATCAGGTGCTGGTTCGGCTGCTGCCCGAGTACTCGCGCAACCGACTTCAGGCATGGATTCGCAGCGGGCACGTGACCGTGAACGGCGCGCCCACCTCCGCCAAGGCCAAGGTGTGGGGCGGGGAAACCATCGTCGTTGCGCCGCAGCCCGCCCCCGGCGACGCGTCGCACCGCCCCGAGGACATCCCGCTGCAAGTGGTGTTCGAAGACGACCAGATCCTGGTCATCGACAAGCCCGCCGGTCTGGTCGTGCATCCCGGCAGCGGTAACTGGAGCGGCACGCTGTTGAACGCCCTGCTCCGCCACGCACCGCAGCTCTCCGGCATGCCGCGAGCCGGCATCGTACACCGACTCGACAAGGACACCAGCGGTCTGCTGGTGGTGGCAAAAACATTTCGTGCACAGGTCGATCTGGTGCGGCAGTTGCAGGCTCGCTCCGTTACGCGCGAATACACTGCGGTGGTGCACGGCGTGGTGGCGCGCGACGGTGTCGTCGAGGCACCGATCGGCCGCCACCCGGTAAGCCGCACCAGGATGGCGGTGGTGGCCAGGGGCAAGACGGCCACCACGCACTACGCCGTGCTCGAGCGCAGGTCGTCCTGGTCGCTGTTGCGCTGTCGCCTTGAAACCGGGCGCACGCATCAGATTCGCGTGCACTTGCACTCCATCGGACATCCGTTGATCGGGGATCCGGTGTATCGCCTCAGCAATCGCAGCACGAAACTGTCCGTGGAGGCGCTGGATTTTCCCCGGCAGGCGCTGCACGCCGCCAGGCTCGCCCTCGTTCATCCGCAGACCGGCGAAACACTGACATGGCAGGCGCCGACGCCGCCGGACATCGCGCAATTGTTGTCGGTTCTCCGAAATGCTTGAGCCGCCTCGCGACTGGATCGTCCCCGACTGGCCAGCCCCGGCAAACGTGCGCACGCTCATCACCACCCGCAGCGGCGGCGTGAGCACGGGTCCTTTCGCCAGCATGAACCTTGGGCAACGTAACGATGACGACATGCAGTCGGTTCGCACCAACCGGGCATCGCTGCGGGATCTTCTTCCTGCCGAACCCAAGTGGCTGCTGCAGATCCACGGCGCACGGGTGGTGGATGCCGACAGGCTGCACCAGCCAGTGGAAGCGGACGCCGCAGTCGCCAGGAATCCAGGCTCGGTGTGCACAGTCATGGTGGCGGATTGCCTGCCGGTGCTGCTCACCGATCGCACCGGCAGCGTGGTCGCGGCGGCCCACGCCGGGTGGCGCGGGTTGGCGGCGGGCGTACTGGAAAACACGGTACGCGCAATGGCTACCGCTCCCGATGAAGTGCTCGCCTACCTTGGCCCTGCCATCGGCCCTTCCGCCTTCGAGGTCGGCGCCGACGTGCGCGACGCGTTTCTGGCGCGGAATGCGGATGCGGACTCCGCATTCGCCGCCCACAAGCCGGGCAAATGGCTGGCCGACCTGTTCGCGCTCGCGCGGCAGCGTCTCCGGGCAAGCGGGGTGACGCAGATCTACGGCGGCGGCCTCTGTACTTACTCCGACCCGAGGCGCTTCTTCTCCCACCGGCGCGACAAAGCCACCGGTCGCATGGCCGCCCTGATCTGGCTTACCGAATGAGGCCTTGAAAGCCCGGCTATACTGGCCGGCAGTTCATCCTTCACTCCTCGTTCTCGTTCATGTCCACTCTTGCCTGGATTGTCGCCGCGACAATCGTCGGCGCGGTGTTGAGCGTGCTGGCTGCCGCTGCGTTCGCGCTGCGCGCATCCCCGGCACGCATCCCGATGCTGATCAGCTACGCCATCGGTGCGCTGCTCGGCGCGGCGTTCCTCGAAATCCTGCCGCACGCACTCGAGCAGGCCGCGAGCGTGCATACGCTCACCGCCGTGATCCTGTTCGGGGTTCTCTTGTTTTTCGTGCTGGAGAAGTTGGTACTGTGGCGCCATTGTCACGCCGAGGAGTGCGAAGCGCACGATCATCACGCCGATCCCAGCGACCACGGCCGCAGCGGCATGATGATCATCATCGGCGACACCATCCACAACTTCGTGGATGGCATCCTGATCGCCGCCGCGTTCATGGCCGACACCGGTCTGGGCATGGTCACCGCAGTGGCGATCATCGCCCACGAAATTCCGCAGGAAGTCGGCGATTTCCTGATCCTGCTGCACTCCGGTTTCAGCCGGACACGCGCCTTCGTCTTCAATCTGATGTCCAGCCTCGCTACGCTGATCGGCGGTTTGCTCGCGTATTCCGCACTGCAGCCGCTGCAGGAGTGGATTCCGGTACTGCTCGGACTGGCGGTGTCCAGCATGCTCTACGTTGCGGTGGCCGACCTGATCCCGGGGCTGCACAGGCGGCCGGAACTGCGCGCCACGCTCGAGCAGGTGTCGCTTATTTCGCTGGGCATCGGCTCGATCGCGCTGGTGGGCTTCCTCGCCAGGGGTCACGCTTAGTTAAACGTCCACGCAGCGGTGTCTTCAGCTTGACTTGACTGGGAGCGCGGACAAGAATCCCAGCCGTGTTGTGACCTCGATTCTTCCGGCGTCCACCGGGACATGAACTCACCTGCACAATCCCCGCCTGGCGCCTATCAGGAACTCCCCAAAGCCAATCAGGCCCTGGTCGAGGATTTCCTGCGCCAGCTTCCCTCGTCCGGCCGCCTCGAGTTCGCCGAACTGATGCGCATGCTGGCAATCGGTTCGGATGCGCAGCGCGAGAAGCTGCGCTCGCTCCAGGAACGCCTCTATCGCGAGCACCTAGCGCTCTGGGGCAACCTGCTCGGCGGCGGCAACGACACCGCAATGGATACCGCCGGCGCCGGCGATCACCGCTTCGATGCGCCGGAATGGAGCGAGTTGCCGTTCTTCCGCTACCTGCGGCAGACCTACCTTCTGAACGCGCGTTTCCTCGACGAACTGGGCGAACTAGCGGAACTCGACGCTCACGCCAAGCGGCGGCTGCAATTCGTGCTGCGCCAGTTCGCGGACGCGATCGCGCCCACCAATTTCGCAGCGACCAATCCTGAAGTCATCAAGCTCGCCAGCGAGAGCCGGGGCGAAAGCCTGACGCAGGGGATGAAGCTGCTCGCCGCAGACCTCGCGCGCGGCCACATTTCGATGACCGACGAGCGTGCCTTCGAAGTCGGCCGCAATCTCGCGGTCACACCCGGCGCGGTGGTGCTGGAGAACGAGGTGATGCAGCTGATCCAGTACGCACCGTCCACGGTCCAGGTTTTCGAACGGCCGCTGCTCATCGTGCCGCCGTTCATCAACAAGTACTACATCCTCGACCTGCAGCCGGAGAATTCGTTCGTGCGCTACTGCGTCGAGCAGGGCTTCATGACTTTCATCGTCTCCTGGCGCAACATCCCGCCGGAGCTCGGACATCTCACCTGGGACGACTACGTCCGCGAGGGAGTAATGTCCGCGTTCGATGCGGTGCGTGCGATCACCGGCGCCGAACAGGTCAACACGCTGGGTTTCTGCGTCGGCGGCACGCTGCTTGCGACCGCGCTCGCAGTCAAGGCGCAGAAGAACGATGCCTCCGTTGCCTCGCTCACGTTGCTCGCCTCGATGCTGGATTTTTCCGAAACCGGCGACATCAGCGTCTTCGTGGACCGGGAATTCGTCGAGCGCGCCGAGCAGGAATTTCGCAACAGCGGCTCGATGCCCGGAAGCAAGCTCGCCGCGACCTTTGCGACGCTGCGCGCGAACGACCTGGTGTGGCATTTCGTGATCAACAACTATCTGAAGGGCAAGGAACCGAAACCTTTCGACCTGCTCTACTGGAACGCCGACGGAGCCAATCTGCCGGGCCGTCTCTACGCGTATTACCTGCGCAACATGTACCTGGAGAATAATCTGAGCGTTCCCGGTAAACTCGAGTCGTGCGGCGTGCATGTGGACCTGGGCAGAATCGGCGTACCGGCCTTCGTGCTGGCCACGCGCGAAGACCACATCGTTCCCTGGAAGACCGCGCATCTCAGCGCGGCATTGCTGGGTGGACGCACCGAGTTTGTGCTGGGCGCGAGCGGACACGTGGCAGGCATCGTCAACCCGGCAGCGAAGAAGCGCCGCCACTATTGGACCAATACCGCGGCGGCGCCGGACGCGGACGCCTGGTTTGCAGGTGCAGCGCAACAAGCTGGAAGTTGGTGGCCGCACTGGTCGAACTGGCTGCGCGAGAAGTCCGGCAATAAACGGCCTGCACCCGCTGCATTGGGGAACACGCGATTTCCCGTGGTCGAGCCGGCACCCGGGCGATACGTGAAGGAAAAGCTCCGTTGACGGCACGCACCCACCGGCGGAGTTCAACTATAAAAAATGGGGAGAAAGCGGCCATGGCAAAACGAAACGTTCTGGTGACCGGGGGCATGGGCGGACTCGGCGAGTCCATCTGCACCAAGATGGCGGACCAGGGTTACACCGTCGTCACCACTTATTCGCCCGCGAACAAGACTGCCAAGGAATGGCTCGCGGGAATGAAGAACCGCGGGTATGGCTTTCAGGCGTATCCGGCGGATGTCACAGACTTCGACTCTTGTGCCGCCTGCGTCAGGCGCATCGAGGCCGAGGTGGGCCCGGTGGATGTGTTGGTCAACAATGCCGGCATTACCCGCGACATGACCTTCAAGAGAATGACCAAGGCCGACTGGGATGCGGTGACCCACACCAACCTGGACAGCGTCTTCAACATGACCAAACAGGTGCTCGACGGCATGGTCGAGCGCAACTGGGGGCGCGTGATCAACGTGTCATCGGTGAACGGCCAGAAAGGCGCGTTCGGCCAGACCAATTACTCGGCGGCGAAGGCCGGCATGCACGGCTTCACCAAGGCACTGTCCTACGAAGTCGCGAAAAAGGGCGTGACCGTGAACTCCATCTCGCCGGGCTATATCGGCACCAAAATGGTGACCGCGATTCCGCAGGAGATCCTCGACTCGAAAATCCTGCCGCAGATTCCGTTGGGCCGACTGGGAAAACCGGAGGAAGTGGCTGGCCTGATCATCTACCTGGCGTCGGATGAGGCCGCCTTCGTCACCGGCGCCAACATTTCGATCAACGGCGGACAACACATGTATTAAAGGCGGTGAAGGGTGAAGGGTGATCCCCTCCGGGGACAAGTGAGGGTGAAGGGGAATTAGTAAGACCGGGACTATCGGCAGGACGGATCGTTGCTCCCCAAGTTTGGCCACGGGACTGTTCACTTGTTGGATTCAATGTGCCTCATAACCATCCGTTCGGACAGGTTATTTTTGGGCATTTTCCGTATGGTTTGAACCTCGTTTGGGCAGATCCATTGTGCCGCGCTGCGTCAGCTTTCTGCCATTTTTACGCACCAGGAATGGACAAAAAAACCCCGGTGGAGTTAACCACCGGGGTGAACCTTTACCAAAGGAAAACCTTTAGATAAAGGGGGAGGAGCCATGCATCCTTTACTTCGCGGCGCCCTTCACGACTTCCGCCGTCGCCGTCGCGGCCGCCCTTACATTGGCATCCGCGTATCCGGCCGCCTGCTTCGCGGCCTTCGAAATTCCTTCGATCATTGCCCGGGCATTGGCCATCGCCGCCTTTGCTGCAGAAGCCGCGGCTTCCGACTGGCCAACCGGGGAGGAATTCAACGCCACCTCAACCCAGTCCCGTACTTCCTGACCTGATATAAGCAAGCTCTGTTCCAGCCATTCGCCGATATCGGCCTGGGCCTTGAATGCAATCTCGTACACGTTGCGCGAGTACCCCAGAACCCTGTCGGCTCCGGCCTGCGCCTGGCCATTGCGCCACTCGTTCAGCTGTCCGATGTCGGTCACCGAAGCCAGCGTCCTGACACTTGCCACGGCCTCCCGGAAGAGCATCTTCGCCGCCTCCATATTGAGCCGGGTCAGCTTCTCGACGCCGTCGAACACGATCATCGCCGCTTGAAGCGCAGTCTGGACGTGCTTCTTGTTCAGTGCGGAAATTTTCTCGTCCACCGCTACCACCCCTTAACGTTTTGTTTACTGGCTGCAAAGCGTAACATCCGCAATTCGATAGATCCCTTGCTGCTGCGCTGCACCAGATGAATATTAAGGGCCGTCCGGCGCCCTGTCAAACTTTTTTACGGCACTGCATAAACACTGGAAAACCTAATTTTCAAAAGGTTATAATTCCGCTCTCGCGCACCGCGGCAGCGCCGGCGCCGCCGTCAATCCGAACGCCTTCGGGAAATTTTCCGGACTGCACAAAAATGACTCAAGAAATCCGCCTGATAAAGAAATATCCGAATCGTCGGCTTTACGACACCGCCACCAGCAGTTACATCACGCTCGCCGACGTCAAACAACTCGTTCTCGACCGGGTGGTCTTCAAGGTCATGGATGCCAAGAGCGAGGAAGATCTCACCCGCAGCATTCTGTTACAGATCATTCTCGAGGAAGAAAGCGCGGGCGCGCCGATGTTCTCTTCCGACATGCTGTCGCAGATCATTCGCTTTTACGGCAACGCGATGCAGGGAATGATGGGCAGTTATCTCGAGAAAAACATCCAGACCTTCATCGAAATCCAGCGCCGCCTGCAGGAACAGAGCGTACCCAAATTCGGGGACAATCCGATGCTCAACGCCGAAGCCTGGAGCCAGTTCGTAAAGATGCAAGGCCCGACGATTCAGGGACTGATGTCGAGTTACCTCGAGCAAAGCGCGAACACCTTCCTCGACATGCAACAGCAACTCCAGAAACAGGCGCGTTCAATCTTCGGCAACTTCCCCTTCGGCAACTTCGGCGCGCAAACGGCAGACAGCAAGCCGGAAGCGCCCGCCTCCGAACCCGACAGCTTCAAGCAACCGCAGACGAAGACCGGCTGAAGCCCGAATTCATCGCGAAAGCGGCGTGGGGTCGATGATCCCGCGCCGTTTTTCATCCCACCCGACTCCGAATGACCACCGTCAAGACCCGCAAGCCCGCCGCTGAATCGCCCAGGGTAGGCTTCGTTTCCCTCGGCTGTCCGAAGGCGCTGGTCGATTCCGAGCGCATCCTCACCCAGCTTCGTGCCGAGGGATATCTGATCTCCGGCAGCTACCGGGATGCCGATCTCGTCGTCGTCAACACCTGCGGCTTCATCGATGCCGCGGTGGAGGAATCGCTGGACGCGATCGCCGAGGCGCTCGCGGAAAACGGCAAAGTCATCGTCACCGGCTGCCTGGGCGCCAAGGGCAGCGTGGTCAAGGACGCGCATCCGCGAGTGCTGGCAGTCACCGGCCCGCACGCCACCGAGGAAGTGATGAGCGCGGTGCATTCGCACCTGCCCAAGCCAAACGATCCTTTCGTCGACCTCGTGCCGCCGCAGGGCATCAAGCTCACCCCAAAGCACTTCGCGTATCTGAAAATCGCCGAGGGCTGCAACCATCGTTGCACCTTCTGCATCATCCCCTCGATGCGCGGTGACCTGGTGAGCCGCCCTGTGGGCGAAGTCATGCAGGAAGCCGAAAACCTGGTAAAGGCCGGGGTGAAGGAACTGCTGGTGATCTCGCAGGACACCAGCGCCTACGGCGTGGACATCCGCTACCGAACCGGGTTCTGGGGCGGGCGCCCGCTGAAAACGCGCATGACCGAACTGACCCGCGCGCTCGGCGATCTCGGCGTGTGGGTGCGGCTGCATTACGTCTACCCCTACCCGCACGTGGACGAAATCGTGCCGTTGATGGCGCACGGCAAGGTACTGCCCTATCTCGATGTGCCGTTTCAGCACGCCAGCCCGCGCATCCTCAAGCTCATGAAGCGCCCGGCCAACGCCGAGAACAATCTCGAACGCATCCGCGCGTGGCGCGATATCTGCCCCGACATCACCATCCGCAGCACGTTCATCGTCGGTTTTCCGGGCGAAACCGAAGCGGAATTCGAAGAGCTGCTGCAGTTCCTCGAGGAGGCGCAACTCGATCGCGTCGGCTGTTTCGCCTATTCGCCGGTGGACGGCGCCGCCGCCAATGCCCTGCCCGATCCAGTCCCGCAAGAGGTCAGGGAAGAACGCCGCGCCCGCTTCATGGCGGTCCAGGAGAAAATCAGCGCGCGCCGGTTGCAGCAGAAAATCGGCAGGACCCTTGCGGTCCTGATCGACGAGTCCGGCGCAAGAGGCGCGGTCGGCCGCTCCAGCGCCGATGCGCCCGAGATCGACGGCGTGGTGCACATCAAGAAAGCCAAAGGGCTCAATCCCGGCGATTTCGTGCAGGTGCGCGTCACTCGCAGCGACGCCCACGACCTGTACGGCGAGATCGCCGCGTAGTCGTGATGCAGCGGCTGAAAAACTGGGCCGCCACGCTCAAGCGCGAGGTGATGGTGCTCTGGTTCATCTGCCGCGATCCGCGCACGCCGTGGTATGCCAGGGTTCTGACGATGCTGATCGTCGCCTACGCGCTGTCGCCCATAGACCTGATCCCCGATTTCATTCCCGTGCTGGGCTATCTCGACGATTTGATCCTGCTGCCGATCGGAATTTACCTGGTGCTGAAGCTGGTGCCCGCGCAGGCATTGGCGGACGCACGCGCAAGGGCGCAGTCCTGGGTCGAATCGCGACAGCCGAAACCGCGCAACTGGATCGCTGCCACGGTAATCGTGCTGGTGTGGGTGGTCATGCTGTGGGCGGCCTTTCTCCTGATCTGGCCGATGTTCTTCCTGGATTGACTTGCGCGATCAGCGAACCGCAGCCGCTTCGTTAGCGGCGATGCTCCTGTAGAAGTCGCGCACCTCGCTGAGATCCCGGGTGCGCTTCAACGGCGGCAGGCTGCGCCAGATGCGCTTGCCGTAGTGCTTGGAGATCAAGCGCGGGTCGCAGATCATCAGCACGCCGCGATCTTTCTCGTCACGGATCAATCTGCCCGAGCCCTGCTTGAGCGTTATGACCGCCTGCGGAACCTGGTATTCCATGAAGGCGTTTCGGCCCTCGCTGTTCAATTTCTCGATGCGCGCCGCGAGCACCGGATCGTCGGGAGGGGCGAACGGCAACCGGTCGATGATCACCAGCGACAACGCCTCGCCTTTAACGTCCACGCCTTCCCAGAACGACGCGCTTCCCAGCAGCACCGCATTGCCGAGCTTGCGGAAGCGCTCCAGCAGCTCGGTGCGCGAGCCCTCTCCCTGCATCAGCAGCGGATACTCCATGCCCATGCGCTTCATTCCGATCTCCATTAATTCGCGCGCCTCTCGCATCGCCCTGAGGCTGGTGAAGAGGAAGAAGGTCCGCCCTTCCGCGGCCTCGATCACCGGCAGCGCCGCGTCCACCACCGCCCGGGTGTAGCCCTCCGAATTCGGCTCGGGCAAGTCCTCCGGAACGTACAGTAGCGCCTGGGTCTGGTAGTCGAAAGGGCTGTCCCAGAATGCGGTGGCCGCCTCGTCCAGACCCATTTCGCGCTGGTAATGAGAGAAGTCGCCGCCCACCGATAGCGTCGCGGAAGTAAAGATCCACGCGCGCGGAAGGCTGCTGATCTGGCGATGGAAAATGTCTGCGATCGAGAGCGGCGTCGCGTTCAGGTGCACCGAATGGGCAAACACCTCGACCCAGCGCACCCGCTCGCGGTCCTCTTCCTCCTGCCAGCGGTTGAGGCGGTCCAGCATCTCCCTCCCCCGCATCCAACAGTTGTGCAGCCCCTCGGAACGATCGGCCTGCGATTCCAGTACCCCTGCAAGTTCGGTGAGCCGTGTCACCGCCACGTTCAATGCGTCGGCAAAGTCGCGGTTTGCCGCCGCCTGCGCGTAAGGCTGGCGGCCGATGTCGTCACGCACCTGCAGGCGCAGGTCGCGCGCCGCTTTTTCCAGATGCGAAGCGGCATCCGGCAGCGCCGGATTGTCTTTCGCCGAAGTGGCGGCTTCCATCCGGGTGTCACGCCCCAGTTCGATGAGCTGATGGGTGGAGACGGTTTCGCCGAAGAACAGGCTGGCGGTTTCGGGCAGTTGGTGCGCCTCGTCGAAGATCACGGTGTTGCACGCAGGCAGCAGTTCCGCCACGCCCTCGTCGCGCAGCACCACGTCGGCGAAAAACAGATGATGGTTCACCACTACTACGTCTGCTTGCATTGCCTGCTTGCGCGCCTCCATGACGAAACACTGTTTGTAATTCGGGCAATCGCCGCCGAGGCAGTTCTCGCGGGTCGAGGTCACCTGCGGCCAGACGCTCGCGTCCTCCGGCACTTCGGCCAGTCCACTGCGATCGCCGGTCTTGCTGGTCCTGGCATAGGACTCGATGCGCGCCAGGTACACCACGTCGTCGCGGTCCAGGAAGCGGCCGTCGTTCTTGGCGCGCTCCAGGTGGTAATAGCAGACATAGTTGGCACGACCCTTGAGCAGCGCCACCGTCACCGGCGCCTGCAGCGCGTTGCGCACCATTGGGATGTCGCGGCTGAACAACTGGTCCTGCAGGGTCTTGGTGCCGGTGGAAATGATCACCTTGCCGCCTTTGGCGAGCGCCGGCGCCAGGTAGGCGAACGTCTTGCCGGTTCCCGTACCGGCCTCGGCGATCAGGACGCTGCGCTTCTCGATCGCCTGCTCGACCGCCTGCGCCATCTCAAGTTGTTGCGGGCGGAGACGGTAGCTGGAGATGGTTTTGGCCAGCGGGCCGGAATCGGAAAAGAATTGTTCGAGCTGCAGTTCGGTGTCCCTCAGGCCGCGTCGAGCGGGCTCACCACGCCGCGCCCGCCGCGATTCAGCACGTGAGTGTAGATCATGGTTGTGGATACGTCCGAATGGCCGAGCAATTCCTGGACGGTTCTAATGTCGTAGCCGTTCTGCAGCAGGTGCGTGGCGAAGGAGTGACGCAAGGTGTGTGGTGTCGCCGGTTTATGGATGCCGGCCGCACGCAGAGCCGACTGCAATGCCCGCTGGATAGGTTTCTCGTCCGCGTGATGACGCCGGCTGACGTCGGATCGCGGGTCCTTTGAGAGCCGCGCGGAGGGGAAGACGTACTGCCACATCCACTCCCTGCCGGCGTTCGGGTACTTGCGATCCAGCGCGTAGGGCAGATACACCGACCCATATCCGGCGGCCAGATCTTCGCCGTGCAGCTCGCGCACCCGCTCGAGATGCCGTTGCAGCGGTTCGATCAGGGTTTGCGGCAACATGGTCACCCGATCCTTTGCGCCCTTCCCGTCGCGCACCAGTATCTCGCGGCGGGCGAAGTCGATGTCCTTCACGCGCAGCCTCAGGCATTCCAGAATCCTGAATCCCGACCCATACAGTAGCCTGGCAACCAGGGCCGATGTGCCCCGCAATCGGCCCAAAACCTTATTCACTTCCTCCACCGTAAGGATAACCGGCAGGCGCTGCGAGACGCGGGCTGCGACCACACCATTGAGCCAGGGTAATTCCTTGTCGATTACTTCCTTGTAAAGAAAGAGAATTGCCGATTTGGCCTGGTTCTGGGTGGAGGCTGAAACCCGTCTGCGTACCGCCAGATCCGTCAGAAACGCCTCAACCTCCGTCGCTCCGAGGTCGCGGGGGTGGCGCTTATCGTGGAACAGCACAAACCGCCGTACCCAATCAACATAAGACTGCTCGGTGCGGATACTATAGTGCTTGACGCGCAGCCGGCCGCGGATCTGGTCCAGGAGCTTCGGTTCACTTGGTGGGACGGGGACCGGCTCGGATTCAGGAAACATGGCGCAGTCTCTGGTAATCGCAAAATGAGCGGGATCATGAACTTGAGCGCACTACTGTATATTTATACACCTTCCAGGTGTCTTTGCAAGCACCTCGGAGGTGTCGACTTCTAGTTGGGCTTCTGTCGGGTGAAACTGGGGTGGTTCTTTGAATGCTCCGTTGCTCGCTCACCGAATCGGCTTCGGTGTGCAAGCGCCGGATCCGTTTGCGTCACGTCGCCACCGGCTCTGATCTCGTCGCAATATTGGTGCGCGTGAGCTCACGCCTCCGTTTTCCGGTCGCGTGACGCAAGCCGTTGGTTCGTGGTCGCGCGGGCGGCTGTGGT
>CAYNFN010000058.1:0-3875 GCA_964396485.1 uncultured Alcaligenaceae bacterium | reverse complement strand
AGATTAAAGTGGATAGTCGCGTCACCGCGATATATCGGCTGGGTGAGGCAAATCGGAATCCCTCCGCTTTTTGACACGCTTCGTTTGGTTTTCTCTGCGTTTCCTCTGCGCACCCCTCAAGGGGGTATTGAAAAGAACCTTTGCGCCTCTGCGGTGAAGATTAAAGTGGATAGTCGCGTCACCGCGATATATCGGCTGGGTGAGGCAAATCGGAATCCCTCCGCTTTTTGACACGCTTCGTTTGGTTTTCTCTGCGTTTCCTCTGCGCCTTTGCGCCTCTGCGGTGAAGATTGTGTTCAGTGTCCCAGTTCTTCGAGATACTTTTGGGCGTCGAGCGCCGCCATGCAGCCGCTGCCGGCGCTGGTGACGGCCTGGCGATAGACATGATCCTGAACGTCGCCGGCGGCGAACACGCCGGGAACGCTGGTGGCAGTGGCGTTTCCCTGATCGCCACCCTTGGTGACGATGTAGCCGTTCACCATCTCGACCTGGCCCTGGAAGATCTGTGTGTTCGGGGTGTGGCCGATCGCGATGAACACCCCGTGCAATTGCAACTCCCTGGCTTTGTCGCCGTGGGTGGGCTTGATGCGCACGCCGCTGACGCCTTTCTTGTCGCCGAGTACTTCGTTCAGCGTATGGTTCCACTCGACCTTGACGTTGCCGGACCTGGCCTTCTCCATCAGTCGGTCGACCAGGATCGCCTCGGCGCGGAACTTGTCGCGACGGTGGACTACCGTCACGGACTTGGCGATGTTGGACAGGTACAGCGCTTCCTCGACGGCGGTGTTGCCGCCGCCGATCACGGCCACGTCCTGGCCCTTGTAGAAAAAGCCGTCGCAGGTTGCACACGCCGATACGCCCTTGCCCATGTAAGCCTGCTCCGAGGGCAGACCGAGGTACTTCGCCGAAGCGCCGCTGGCGATGATCAGTGCGTCGCAGGTATAAGTGGCCTGATCGCCGACCAACTGGAACGGTCGTTGGCCCAACTTCACCGTATGGATGTGGTCGAAGATGATCTCGGTATTGAAACGCTCGGCGTGCTTGTGGAAGCGTTCCATGAGTTCCGGTCCCTGCGCGCCCATGACGTCGGCGGGCCAGTTGTCCACGTCGGTGGTGGTCATGAGTTGCCCGCCCTGCGCGAGGCCGGTGACCAGGACCGGCTTGAGGTTGGCGCGGGCCGCGTAGATCGCGGCGGTGTAGCCGGCCGGACCGGAACCCAGAACGAGCAAACGGGAATGTTTCGTAGTTTGAGCCATGGCAGCGCTATATCGGGGTAAAGGCAAAAATAGCAAGACTGTAGCAGCCGCGCGAAGTTCGTGTCCACGCGCGCAAAATGGAGTTCGTTGAGAACGTGACCCTGGGATATAATTCTTTGAAACTGAAAAGGTAATTTGCTTGCGAACACTTTCGGCGTCCAAATCCGCAGCCCAAAAGCCCCCGCGCAAGCCGCTGCCTCCAAAGATTGCCGCGCTGTTGCGGGAATCCTGGTGGCTGCTCCTGGTCGGCGCGGCGCTCTACCTTGTTCTCATCCTCTTCACCTACAGCAAATCCGATCCGGGCTGGTCGAATCAGCCGTCCGGCTCGCTGGTCGCCAATGCCGGAGGCAAGGCCGGCGCGTGGATGGCCGACATGCTGCTCTATGTATTGGGGCTGACGGCGTGGTGGTGGGTGTTCTTCCTGCTCGCCGCCGTAATGTGGGGCTATCGCCGCCTCGACGTGCCGGACATGGACCACCGCTCGTTGGCCGTCGCATGCGGCGGTTTCCTGATCCTGGTCACCGCCAGCAGCGCACTCGAATCGCTGCGCCTGTACACGCTGAAGGTGTCGTTGCCCCACGCGCCAGGAGGCGTGCTCGGCGAGTTGGTGAGTGGATTGTTCTCGAAGGGGTTCGGCTTCACCGGCAGTACACTGCTGCTGCTGGTGCTGTGCGGGGTGGGATTGTCTCTGTGTACCGGCATGTCCTGGGTCGCCTTCATTGAGAAGCTCGGCACGGCAATCGAAGGCGCTTACACCTTCCTGGTGGAGAGTTGGCAGACCCGCCAGGACAAGAAAGCCGGCGAGCAGGCCGTGGTCGAGCGCGAAGAACTGGTGGAAGGCGGACGCAAGCGCTTCGAGGAACACGAACCGATCCGCATCGAGCCGCCCCGGACCGTCATACCGAAGTCCGACCGCGTCATCAAGGAAAAGCAGAAGCCGCTTTTCGAAGACCTGCCGGATTCCCCTTTGCCTCCATTGCACCTGCTCGATGAGCCGCCTGCCGACGTGGAATTGCTGTCTGCCGAGACGCTGGAGTACACCTCCAGGCTGATCGAGAAGAAGCTCGGCGACTTCGGCATTGAGGTGAACGTGGTGGCCGCGCAACCGGGGCCCGTGATCACGCGCTACGAAATCGAGCCGGCGGTGGGCGTGAAGGGTAGCCAGATCATCAACCTGGTAAAGGATCTGGCGCGCGCGCTATCGGTGGTGAGCGTGCGCGTGGTCGAGACCATTCCCGGCAAATCCTGCATGGGGCTGGAGATCCCGAACCCAAAACGGCAGGTGGTGCGGCTCTCCGAGATCCTCAGTTCCAAGGTGTACGCTGACACGGGTTCCGCGCTCACGCTGGCGCTGGGCAAGGGTATCGCCGGCAATCCGATCGTCGCGGACCTCGGGAGAATGCCGCACCTGCTGGTGGCGGGCACCACCGGGTCGGGCAAGTCGGTGGCGCTCAACGCCATGATCCTGTCTCTGGTGTACAAGGCGCCGGCGAAGGACGTGCGGCTTATCCTGGTGGATCCGAAGATGCTCGAACTGTCGGTGTACGAAGGCATTCCGCATCTGCTTGCGCCGGTGGTCACCGATATGAAACAGGCCGCGCACGCCCTCAACTGGTGTGTCGGCGAAATGGACCGTCGCTACAAGCTGATGTCCACGCTGGGTGTGCGAAACCTGTCTGGATTCAATCAGAAGATCAGGGAAGCGGAGAAGGCCCGCAGGCCATTGACCAATCCGTTCACGATCACACCGGAAAATCCCGAGCCGCTGACGGAGCTGCCCCTGATCGTAGTGGTCATCGATGAGCTCGCCGACCTGATGATGGTTGTGGGCAAACACGTCGAGGAGCTGATTGCGCGACTGGCGCAGAAGGCCCGCGCAGCCGGCATACACCTTATTCTCGCGACTCAGCGGCCCTCAGTGGACGTCATCACCGGATTGATCAAGGCGAATATTCCGACCCGGGTCGCGTTCCAGGTCTCGAGCAAGGTCGACTCGCGTACCATCCTCGACCAGATGGGTGCGGAACAGCTTCTCGGGCAGGGCGACATGCTGTATCTGCCGCCGGGCACCGGCTACCCGCAGCGGGTGCACGGCGCGTTTGTCTCCGACCAGGAGGTGCACAAAGTGGTGGATTACCTGAAATCGCGCGGTCAACCTCAGTACATCGACGACGTTCTGGAAGGTGGCGAGGCCGACGCGGAAGAAGGCGTTGCGACGGGCGAGGCGGAAGGCGAAGCCGATCCGCTCTACGACCAGGCCGTGGAGATCGTGCTCAAGTCGCGGCGGGCGTCCATTTCGTTGGTGCAGCGGCATCTGCGCATCGGTTATAACCGCGCAGCGCGCCTGATCGAGCAAATGGAGCGTGCCGGACTCGTATCCACCATGCAGTCCAACGGCAACCGTGAAGTGCTGGTGCCGTCGAGAACGGAAGCGTGAGGCGAGAGGCGAGAGGCGAGAGGCGAAGGAGGAGGTCATGCGAAAACTTCTGATGCTGGTTGCACTACTGGCACTGGCGCCCGCCGCAATTGCCGACGTGTACAAATGGGTGGACCGCAACGGCAGCGTGCACTACGGCGATACACCGCCCGCCAACGCCAGGTCCCGTTCGGTGGACTTGC
>CAYNFN010000057.1:0-12870 GCA_964396485.1 uncultured Alcaligenaceae bacterium | reverse complement strand
AGCGGTTGGCGAACACCGTGTCCTCACAGGTTCGCAGCCTGAATATTTTCTGCATCAGCTGGATGCTTTCGCGCACTGCGCCAGCGTTGGGAAATGGACCGAAGTAGCGATGGGCCTTGTCCAGGGTGCCGCGATGGAAGCCGAGTCGGGGGAGGCGATGGCCGGTCAGCACGATATACGGATACGATTTGTCGTCTCTATACAGTATATTATAGCGTGGACTTAAACTTTTTATTAAGTTGTTTTCCAGTAGCAACGCCTCGGCCTCTGAGCGCGTCACGGTGGTTTCCAGTCCGCCGACCTGGGTCATCACGAGCTGGATGCGGGGAGCCAGAGACCCGGTTTTCTGGAAATAGGAAGCCACGCGCTTCTTTAGATTAAGCGCCTTGCCGACGTAGAGCACCTCCCCTGCCGCGTTGAGCATGCGGTAAACCCCCGGCAGGTGCGGAAGGCTGGCGATGACTTCACCGGGGTCGAATGCGGGTCCGGTAGTTCGGGTCCGTTCCGGGTCACTCTTCATCGGGACGTTTCGCTGCGACTGTCTGGTCCTGGAAGAAGCTCCCGATGGCCGCGAAGACTTGCTCGAACATGGGCTCGGTCAGGCGCCTGGTCTGGGTATTGTATCGGCTGCAATGGTAGCTATCGAACAGCACCAATCCGCACCCCAGACGATGTTGCGCGCCGTGCGCAAACTTGTAGGTGGTCGCCTTCTCTCCGGCGGCCATCAACACTGCCCTGTGAGCGATGCCGCCCAGCGCCAGAACTGCCGCGCCCTTCGGCAGTACCGCCAGCTCTGCAGCCAGATAGGCATTGCAGCGCTTCACCTCGTCCACAGCTGGCTTGTTTTCTGGCGGGAGGCATTTCACCGCATTGGTGATCCTGCAGCCGGTAAGCAGCAGTCCGTCGTCCACGTGCATCGACTGCGTACGATTGGCGAAACTGAACTTGTGCAGCGTGCGGTATAGCAGCAGCCCGGCGTAATCCCCGGTAAACGGCCGGCCTGAGCGGTTGGCGCCGTGCATTCCCGGTGCCAGGCCGACGATCAGCAGCCGCGCTTCGGCGTCGCCGAAAGGCGGCACAGGCCTGGCAAAATAGTCGGGAAATTCTTTCCTGACCCCGTCGAGAAAGTGCGCGAGCCGGCTGCAGCGCCGGCATTCGGTGGAGAAAATGTCTGTATGCCTGGTCTTCATATCAGCCATGCTGTCATCGAAGTCCCCACGCAGGGAGTAAAATGCGGCACCTTTCTTGAGTCCGCCGAATAAGTGTCATGGCAAAAGTCCTTGCGACCGAAATCCGCGCCGGTCACCTGATCGCAATGGACAAGCGCCTCTGGCGCGTTCTCAAGAGTTACCACGTTCACGTCGGCGGCCGCGGTGGCGCGTTCATGCAGGTGGAAATGAAAGACGTCGAGTCCGGCACCAAGAAAAACGAACGCATCCGCACCGACGAAAAGATCGAAGCCGCGGAAGTCGAGCCGCGCAATATGCAGTTTCTGTATCAGGATGGCGACGGATATGTATTCATGGACAAGCAGTCCTACCACCAGTTGACCCTGCCGGCCGATTTCCTCGAAGGCCAATCCGGCTACCTGCTGCCGAACACCGACGTGATGATCAGTTTGTACAACGAGCGTCCGATCGGGATGCAATTGCCCAGCTCCGTGGTGCTGCAGGTGACCGAGACGGAGCCGGGCCTGAAAAACGCTACCGCCACCGGCTCGTTCAAGCCCGCCAAAGTCGAGACCGGAATCACGGTCATGGTCCCGCAGTTCGTCAGCCAGGGCGAAAAAATCAAGGTCAACACCGACTCGGGCGATTACATCGAGCGGGTCTGACCGCCCGCGGTCATTTCCCCTCTTCGTGGCGGGGCTCCTCGCGGTGCGGAACGATTTTCACTCGCGCGCGGTAGCCGGGGTTGATGCCGCCCGCCAGTTCCGGTTGCAGGGTGACGTGCACAATGTGGAAGCGGATCTGCAGCATGCGCCTTGCCGATTCCAGAAGCGCCGGCCAGTTCGCAAGGTCCTCCAGGTCGACGTGCGCGGACAGGGCCACCTGCCCGGAGGAAATGTTCCAGACGTGGAGGTCGTGCACCGCGCGCACGCCCTCGATCTGGCTCAACGCCTGCCCCACTTCTTCCAGCCTTACACCGGCCGGCACGCCTTCCATCAGCACGTGCAGCGCATCGCGGGACAGCCGCACTGTGGACGCCAGGATCAGCAGCGCAATCACCACCGACAGCAGCGCGTCAATCGGCTGCCAGCCGGTGAAATAAATCACTGCGCCAGCGGTGATCGCAGCGACCGAGCCGATCAGATCGCCGATGACGTGGATAAGCGCCGCCCGCGTGTTTAGATTGCGTTCGCCGCGACTGATCACGAAGGCGACGCCGAGATTCACCAGCAGGCCGCAAAACGCCACTACCATCACCCCCAGTCCGGCGACCGGCTGCGGTTCGAGCAGGCGCGCCACCGCTTCGACCACGATCAACACCACGATCAGCAGCATCGCCAGTCCGTTGACGAAAGCCGCTACCACTTCCGCGCGGGCAAATCCGTAGGAATGCCGGTCGCCGGCTGGCCGGGCGGCGACCCAGGCAGCGAATGCAGCGAGACCCAGCGCCAGGGAATCCGAAAACATGTGGCCGGCGTCGCTCATCAACGCCAGCGAACCGAAAATCATACCGCCAGCAAGCTCCACCAGCGCATAGCCCAGCGTGACCGCAAGCGCGATCAGCAGCGTGCGGCCGGCGCCGTGACCGTGGTGGTGATGGGGCGCGTGGCTAGCCACGTTCTCCGACCTGCGGCGTTCCTGCCAGCGGCAACTCCCTGCTGCTGAACCCGACGCCGGCAATGGCGTGTACCGCGCGCGTATACGGCTCGGTCTCCTTCAACGCAGTAAGCGTGGGGGCGTGCGCCCGGCCATGCAGCCGCGCCAGCCGTGCCAGCGACATCGGCGAGGCCTTGCGGTCCAGTCCCGCCAGCAGTTCATCGACCGCGAGCGGGTTGTTGCACACCAGCACCATGTCGCAACCGGCATCGAGCGCGGCTTGCGCGCGCTCGACCATGGTGCCGGCGACGCGCGCGCCCTCCATGCACAGATCGTCGCTGAAAATCACGCCCTGGAAACGCATCTGGCCGCGCAACACCTGCGACAGCCAGACGCTCGAGAAGCCGGCCGGCTTGCGGTCCACTTTCTGGTAAATCACGTGTGCCGGCATGACCGCGGACAGGCCATGGCGGATCAGGTGCTGGAAAGGAATCAGATCGGCCTGTTCGAGTTCGGTATAACTGCGGCTGTCCACCGGCGCGTCGGTATGCGAATCCGCTGCAACGAAACCATGCCCCGGAAAATGCTTGCCCACTGCCGCCATGCCGCCTTGCCGCAGCCCCTCCACCAGCGCCACCGCCAGTTCGCAAACCGCCTGCGGATCGGCGTGAAAGGCACGGTTGCCGATCACTGCGCTGGTGCCGAAATCCAGGTCCAGGACCGGCGTGAAACTCAGGTCCAGCCCGCAGGCGCGCAGTTCCGCCGCCAGCACATAGCCCGCGGCATGAGCCAGATGGCGCGCCCGCTGCGGGTGCTGGTCCCATTCTTCGCCCAGCGCGCGCATCGGCGGCAGTAGCGTGAAACCCTCGCGAAAGCGTTGCACCCTGCCGCCTTCGTGATCCACCGCGATCAGCAGCGGCGGGTCGCGCAACGCGTGGATTTCTGCAGTCAACTCGGCGACCTGGCGCGGCGATTCGTAGTTGCGTGAAAACAGGATGACACCGCTGGTCAAAGGGTGCAGCAACCGCTGGCGCTCCTCGCGAGTCAGCGCTTTCCCCTCGAGGTCAAGCATGACCAGGCCCAGCGATGTCGGCGCGGCGCTCATCGCCTCAGCCCTCCACCACCACCATCGCGCATGCCAGATCCTTTTCGTGCGACAAAGTCAAATGACAATGGGCCACGCCGCGGCCGGCCAGGTACTCAGGCAATACGCCGTGAAACTGGAACTCGGGCTTGCCGATCGAGTCGGATTCCACGCTGATGGCGTGCAGTGTTACCGGGAAGCGCAATCCGGTACCCAATGCCTTCGACAGCGCTTCCTTTGCCGCGAAGCGATTGGCGAGGAACCAGGTCGGCCGGTTGCTGATCCTGAACGCGGCGCGCTCGGACGGCGCCAGGATGCGATCCGCAAAACGGCTTCCATATTGGACCAGCATGCGCTCTATACGGTTCGCATCCGCGAGATCCACGCCGATGCCGATGATCATGTGGCGCGCCCCTCGCAAACCGCGCCGAGATAGAGCGCGACGGTTTGCTTCATGCCGAATTCCAGCGCTTCTGCAATCAGGGCGTGACCGATCGAAACCTCCAGAACACCCGGAACGGTGCGCAGAAACAGCGGCAGATTGTCGCGGTTCAGGTCATGGCCCGCGTTCACGCCCAGCCCCGCGCGCTGCGCGGCTTTGGCCGCCGCGACATAACGCGCCAGAACCAGCGCCTGTTCGGTATTGCCAAACGCACGCGCGTAGGGCTCCGTGTACAGTTCGACGCGATCGGCGCCAGTCGCGCGTGCCGCCGCCATCGCCTGGTCCACCGCATCCATGAACAGGCTGACGCGCACGCCCAGCGTCTTCAATTCGGCAATCACCGGTTGCAAGCGGGCGCCGTCACGCCCAAGGTCCCAGCCGTGGTCCGAAGTCGACGCGCCCGGATCGTCGGGAACCAGCGTGCACTGGTCCGGCCGTACGGCGCGCACCAGCTCCAACATCGGCTGGAACGGATTACCCTCGATGTTGAACTCCACACCGCGCGCGCGCACCAGCTTGTGCAGTGAATGGACATCGTCGAGGCGGATATGGCGGGCGTCCGGGCGCGGATGCACCGTGATGCCGTGCGCCCCGGCGTCTATGGCGAGCTCGGCCGCGTGCACGATATTGGGAATGTCGAGAGGGCGCGAATTGCGCAGCAGCGCGACCTTGTTGACGTTGACGCTGAGCCTGGTCATATCTGCTGGAGTTCACGCAACAGTTGCTGTGTGTGCAATTCCTGATTGTCGAGGTAATGGTTCATCAGGAAGCGCATCAGGGTCTTGCTCTGCGCGAGCGTGCCGGGATCGGTGAAATTGTCGCTTGCCAGATCGAGCAGCGTCCTGCCCGTCACTTCCACCTGCGCCTCGGCGCGTCCGTTCAACGCTACCGGGCCGCGCTCGATCACATAGGTGTAGCGCTTCTGCGGCTCGACGGGATTGCCGGTATCGGCTTCCCGGTCGAGGCTAAGCGCGTAGCCCAGTTCCTTGAGCAGGTTCTTCTCGAAACGGCGCAGCGTTGCCGCCGGCTCGAGCCGCTGCGCGAGTGCGACGATCGCTTCGTGGTAAACCGTGAACAGCGCGTCGTGGGGATCGTCGCGGGCCAGGAACTTGAGCAGCAGTTCGTTCAGATAGAAGCCGCACATCAGCCCCACGCCCCGCATTTGCGGGATGCCGCCCTGCCATTCGGCTTTGTGCAGCGTGCGCAGCTCGGATTTCCCGGCCCAGGACAGCAACAGCGGCTGGAACGCCATCAGCAGACCGCGCAGTGCCGACCTGGGACGGCGGGCGCCGCGGGCCACCAGACCGACGCGTCCGGTATTGCGGGTGAACACCTCCACGACCAGACTGGTTTCCCGAAACGGAAAGGTGTGCAGCACAAAGGCAGGCTGTGCATCCTGCCTTTGCCTGTCGCCGCTCACAGTCGCCATGAATTTACTCGTATCCCAGGTTTTTCAGCGTCTTGAGGCTCTCGGCCCAGCCGCTCTTCACCCTCACCCAGACTTCGAGAAAAACCTTGCCGTCGAACAGTTTCTCCATGTCCACGCGCGCCTGGGTGGCAATGTCCTTCAGCTTGGCGCCGCCTTTGCCGATGACGATCGCCTTGTGGTTCGGTTTGTCCACCACGATGGCCGCGTGGATGCGGCGCAGGCCCGCCTCGATTTCAAACTTTTCCACCACCACGGTCGCCGCGTACGGCAGTTCCTCGCCGAGCAGCCTGAACAGTTTTTCGCGCAGCAGTTCGGCGGCGAGAAACCGTTCCGGACGGTCGGTGACCTCGTCCTCGCCGTACAGCGCCGGGCCTTCCGGCAGGTAGGGCTTGACTGCATCCAGAAGCCTGGCGACTTGCGTACCCTTGGCCGCGCTGACCGGCACCACCTCCGCAAAATCGAATGCCGTGCTCACCCGGGCGATGAAGGGAAGCAAACGGCTCTTGTCCTTGGCGCGATCGATCTTGTTGATCACCAGCACGACCGGAATCCGCTGCGGCAGCAGCGCCAGCACCTTGCGGTCGTCCGCGCCGAACTCACCCGCCTCGACCACTAACAGTACCGCATCCACGCCCTCCAGGCTGTTGGTTACGACGCGGTTCATCAGTTTGTTGAGCGCGCCGCCGTGGACGGTCTGGAAACCCGGCGTGTCCACCAGCACCAATTGTGCGTCGGGTTCGCTGACGATGCCGGTGATGCGGTAGCGCGTGGTCTGCGGACGCCGCGATGTGATGCTCACCTTCATGCCGACCAGGCGATTGAGCAGCGTGGATTTGCCGACGTTCGGACGTCCGACGATGGCCACGTAGCCGCTGCGATGGACGGACGCGTTCATTTGACCTCCGCCGCAAACTCGTATGCGGATCTGGCTGCCTCCTGTTCCGCGGCGCGCCGGCTCGCGCCTTCACCGTAGGCACGAATGCCCAACTCGGGAACCGTACATTCCACGCGGAAATGCTGCTCGTGTGCCTCCCCGGAAACGGTGACGATCGCGTATTGCGGCAGCGCCAGTCGCTTTGCCTGCAGGTACTCCTGCAGCCGGGTCTTGGGATCCTTGCCGAGCGCAGCGGGGTCGGTAGCCGCCAGCAGCGGTAGGTACAGCCGCCCCAGGACCTGCTCGGCGGACTCGAAACCGCCGTCGAGGAGAATGGCGCCGATCAGCGCCTCAAATGCGTCGGCCAGTATCGAGGGACGGCGGAAGCCGCCGCTCTTCAGCTCCCCTTCCCCGAGGCGCAAGTGCTCGCCCAGCGACAGCGACGCGGCGATTTCCGCCAGCGATTGCTGGTTGACCAGGCTGGCGCGCAGTCTCGAGAGGTCGCCCTCGGGTAGCTTCGCGAACTGTTCGAACAGCAGCCGCGCGACGACAAAGTTCAACAGTCCGTCGCCCAGAAACTCGAGACGTTCGTTGTGCGGTGTTCCATAACTGCGGTGGGTAAGCGCCTGCCGGAGCAAAGACGCATCGCGGAACCGGTAGCCAAGTCGGCGTTCGATCGCCTCGTCAGGCATGGGGTGACGGACTGCGCGACAGCGTCACTTGCTGCTTCTCGCCTCGAAATCGATGCAGGCGCTGAGGTTGCCGAACAGCCTGACCTTGGTCTGGTAGCTGGCGCTTAGAACCACCGAATTCCCATCGCGAGTGACCTCGATGTCGTCTGCCGTGACCGCCCTGAGGTTGTCGATCTGGGCGCGCTTGCTGAACAGCATCTGGATTTCGCGTGGTGAACCTTGCGCCTCCGGAGAACGCGCAATTTCACGCAGGTGCTGAACCACAGTGGCGTATTCGATGTACGCCGGCACCAGCTTGAGCGCGATGATCGCGCCAAGAATGATCAGTGCGGCGATGAAAATCATGCCGACGAAAGTCACGCCTCGTTGATGCTTCATGTGTGCTCCCGCTAATTGATCTGGTTGCCGATGCGCTTCAGTTCACTGAAGTTCCACCACACCAGGAAGGCCTTGCCGACGATGTTCTCTTCCGGCACGAACCCCCAGTAGCGGCTGTCCGAACTCGAGTCGCGATTGTCCCCCATCATGAAAAAATGCCCGGGCGGCACCACGCAACTGAACTCGCGTTCATTGTAATCGCAGTTCTCTCGCTGCGGAAACTGCTTGACCCCCGCCAGCTGCAGCGGCGGCGCCTCCGGATTTACGATGATCGAGTGGCGATGCTCTCCCAGCGTTTCCCAGAAACGCATGGCATTGACGAAGCTCAAGCCACTGTCGACGTACTGGAAGTCCTCCACCGCTTCCACCGGCACCACTGCCCCGTTGATGCTTAGCCGCTTGTTGCGGTATTCGACGTGGTCGCCCGGCAGACCGACCAACCGCTTGATGTAGTCGAGCGTCGGATTCTCCGGGTAGCGGAACACCATCACTTCGCCGCGCCTGGGCTGATTGATGTCGATGATCTTCCTGTTGATGACCGGCAGCCGGATCCCGTAGGTGAATTTGTTCACCAGTATGAAATCGCCGACCAGCAGCGTAGGGATCATCGATCCAGAGGGAATCTTGAACGGTTCCAGCAGAAACGAGCGCAGCAGAAACACCAACAGGATGATCGGAAAGAAGCTCTTGGGGTACTCGACCCACCAGGGTTCCCTGGCGTCCCGGCCCCGGCGTTTGCACAGGACGAAAATGTCCAGCAGCCAGACCGCGCCGGTCACCAGCAGCAGGACCAGCATGAGCAGTGCGAAATTCATCGGATGTTCACCTTGTTATCCAAACCGCGTGCGGGTCACTTGTTTTCGACCTGCAGGATGGCGAGGAAAGCCTCCTGGGGTATTTCCACGGTACCGATCTGCTTCATGCGCTTCTTGCCGGCCTTCTGCTTTTCCAGCAGTTTTTTCTTGCGCGTGATGTCGCCGCCGTAGCACTTGGCGAGAACGTTTTTGCGCAGCGCCTTCACGGTTTCGCGCGCGATGATGTGCGACCCGATCGCGGCCTGCACGGCGACATCGAACATCTGTCGCGGAATGAGCTCGCGCATGCGGCTGGCGAGTTCGCGCCCGCGGTACTGGCTGTTGGAGCGGTGCACGATCAGCGACAATGCATCCACCCTTTCGCCGTTGATCAGGATGTCGAGTTTGACCAGATCGGCGGCGCGGAATTCTTTGAACTCGTAGTCCAGCGAGGCATAGCCGCGGCTCACCGACTTGAGCTTGTCGAAGAAATCCATGACCACCTCGTTGAGCGGCAGTTCGTAGGTGAGCATTACCTGCCGGCCCATGTACTGCATGTTCTTGTGCGCGCCGCGCTTGTTGTTGCACAGGGTCATCACCGGCCCGACGTATTCCTGCGGCATCAGGATGGTGGCGGTGATGATCGGCTCGCGGATTTCCTCGATCTTGGAAGGATCGGGAAGCTTGGACGGATTCTCGATTTCCACCAGCGCGCCGTCGCGCATCTGCACCTGGCACACCACCGTCGGCGCGGTGGTGATCAGCGCCATGTCGTACTCGCGTTCCAGGCGTTCCTGCACGATGTCCATGTGCAGCAGTCCGAGGAAGCCGCAACGGAAACCGAAGCCCAGCGCCTGCGAGGTTTCCGGCGCGTAATGCAGCGACGAATCGTTCAGGTGCAGTTTTTCCAGCGCGTCGCGTAGTGCCTCATACTGGCTGGATTCCACCGGGTACAGGCCGGCGAACACCTGCGGCTTGATTTCCTTGAAGCCGGGCAGCGGCTCCGACGCTGGCTTGTCTGCCAGCGTCACTGTGTCACCCACCTTGGCCGCCTTGAGTTCCTTGATGCCGGCGATGACGAAACCCACTTCGCCGGCGGAAAGCGAATCGCGCGACTGTGACTTGGGCGTGAACACCCCGACTTGCTCGCACAGGTACGCGGACTTGTTGGACATCAGTAGCAGCTTGTCCCTGGGTTTGAGCGTGCCGTCCACCACCCGAACCAGCATCACCACGCCGACGTAGTTGTCGAACCAGGAATCGATGATCAGCGCCTTCAAGGGCGCAGCAAGGGTTCCGCGCGGGCACGGGATGCGCGCGATCACGGCGTCCAGGATGTCCTCCACTCCTTCGCCGGTCTTGGCGCTGGCCCGCACCGCCTCCTTGGCGGGAATGCCGATGATGTCCTCGATCTCGGAAATGACGCGATCCGGATCGGCCGAAGGCAGGTCGATCTTATTTAGCACCGGCACTACTTCCACGCCCTGCTCGATCGCGGTGTAGCAGTTGGCAACCGTTTGCGCTTCCACGCCCTGCGAGACGTCCACCACCAGCAATGCGCCTTCGCAGGCCGCCAGCGAGCGGCTCACTTCGTAGGAAAAGTCCACGTGTCCCGGGGTGTCGATGAGGTTAAGCTGGTACTGCTGACCATCGCGGGCACGGTATTGCAGCGCCGCGGTCTGGGCCTTGATGGTAATGCCGCGCTCACGCTCCAGGTCCATCGAGTCGAGAACCTGTTCTTCCATCTCCCGGTCGGACAATCCCCCGCAAAGCTGGATGATGCGGTCAGCAAGCGTGGATTTGCCGTGGTCGATATGGGCGATGATCGAAAAGTTGCGGATATGCTGCATCAGAAAAAAGGGCACGTGACGTGCCCTTTCATGTGGCTTTCAAAGCCGCGAATTGTAACGGATTTTGCCCTCGAACGAAGGGGTTTCGCCTCTGCTTCGAGCCCCTTAGTCTCGCTCAGTTGCCGTCCAGCCGCAGCGGAACGTACAAGGCGCCGTCGCCGCGCCGGATCAGCAGCGCCACGCTCTTGGCCTTGTCGAACTGACTGAGCAGCTGGGTGAGTTGCTCGACCGACTTGACGTCCTGGTTGTTGAGCGCCATGAGGATGTCGCCCCGGCGGATTCCGGCCTTGGCCGCCGCCCCCTGAACGTCTTCCACCAGCAGCCCGCTGCCAATACTGAGTTCCTTGCGCTGTTCCGCGGACAGTTCGCTCACCGTCAAACCGAGCCTTGCCACCATATTGCCGGACTTGTTGTCGCGGCGGTCCGGGCGCTGCGCCACTTTCTCCTCGGGCATCTCGCCGACCGTGACGGTGACATCCCTGGCCGCACCCTTGCGCCAGATCTGCATCGTGGCCTTGGAACCGGGACGGGTCTGGGCGACGATGCGCGGTAGGTCGGAAGTCGAGTTCACCGTCTTGCCGTCGAATTTAAGGATCACGTCGGAGGGCTCAAGCCCGGCCTTGTCCGCCGGGCCGCCTTTCTCCACCGAATTGACCAGCGCGCCGGCCGCCTTCGGCAAGCCGAACGATTCGGCGAGCTCCTTGGTGACTTCCTGGATGACTACACCGATGCGGCCGCGGCTGACGCGCCCGGCGGTCCGGAGCTGATGGGTAATGTCCATCGCCACGTCGATCGGGATCGCGAACGACAGCCCCATGAAACCGCCGGTGCGGCTGTAGATCTGCGAGTTCATGCCGACCACCTCGCCCTTGAGATTGAACAATGGGCCGCCGGAGTTGCCGGGGTTGATCGCTACGTCGGTCTGGATGAAGGGAACGTAATTCTCCTGCGGCAGCGAGCGGCCCTTGGCGCTGACGATGCCCGCGGTCACGGTGTTCTCGAAACCGAACGGGGATCCGATCGCCAGCACCCATTCGCCGACCTTGAGCCGCTCAGGATCGCCGATCCTCACCGCCGGCAATCCGCTTGCCTCAATCTTGATCACCGCGACATCGGTGCGCTTGTCCGACCCAATGACCTTGGCCTTGAACTCGCGCTTGTCGTTGAGCTTGACGTTGATGTCCTCGGCGGCTTCAACCACGTGGGCGTTGGTGAGGATGTAGCCGTCGGCGCTGATGATGAAGCCGGACCCGAGCGAACGGGCTTCGTAATCGCGCGGCTGCGGCGGTCCGAAGCGGCGGAAAAAATCGTAGAACGGATCATCCTCCGGCACCGGGGACTGCGGGCCGCTGCGCGTCGCCGAGGTGGTGCTGACGTTCACCACCGCCGGGCCCTGCTTTTCCACGAGCTCGGTGAAATCCGGCAGTCCCTGGACTTGGGCGAGGCCCGCGGGCGGAACGAACAGCAGCAGGCAGAAGGAAATGACGGTTTTTCTGAACATCGGGAATTTCCTCTGTGGGGAAACTTGAATTAAAGGAAGCGAACCGCGTTACTTGCCCCGGAAGGACACGGAATTGGCGATCTGCATGACCGTAGATGCGGGGGCTTCACCGAGTACGGTCACGACCTGGTCGTTAATGGTCCGGGTGTAGATGTTGATGGCGCCCTGATGCGACAGGCCCTCGTTGATCCGGGTCCGATTTGCCATCGGCTCGATGAACACCGACACCGCCGCCAGTCCGTCCGAATACACCATGTGCGTCACCGGAATCGAGTTGCCGAGCTTGCTGCGGCGCATCTCCATGATCTTGCGGAAGCCGGTGGGGAAATTCTTCACGGCCCAGCCCGACTCGACGTTGCCGGTCAGGTTGTGGGCAAAACGATCCACCCGCCATTCGGGGAAGTTCACGCTGAACGAAGGCTTGACCATGTCGCGGCTGATTCCGCTGCCGATCGCAAGCTGGGTAAAGCTGAACTGCTCAACAACATTGTGGCGTTCGTTCACCATGCGGGCCTTGAGCAGCAGCCCGGAATTCGTCTCTGCCCAGAACTTGTGGCCATAGCGCATGCCGTCGCGCGGTTCCAGCACCAGCGCCTGCGAGTCGAAGCCGGCTATGCGTTCCGGCTCGCCCTTGCGGATCTGGTAATACTCGGTGAGCGCCGATAGTTGATCCGGCAACAGCGCCGGGAAGGTACGCCGCGCCACGCGCTTCTCGCTGCGCATGATCTTGGCATCGAGGTAATAACACATTACCTCATCGTTGTTGCGGATGATCTCGCGGCGCGGGCCGTCCAGGGTTTCGAGTTTTTCGTATTCGCCGCTGGAGTCTGCAAAATGCACGATGCGCGAGGTTTCAACCTGGTCGCCGTGCTGGTAAACGAACGTGCCGGTGTAGTTGAGCTGTCGCGCCGCGTCGGCGATCCTCTGCAGCATCGCCAGCGCTTCAGATTCCTGCAACGGGTCGGCCAACGCGACCCCGGCGGTAAACCCAAGCCCGAACAACGTGGGAAGCAGGAGCGCCGAGCGAGCCATTGTCAACGCTGTTCCGGATTCTGTCCGGA
>CAYNFN010000056.1:0-7827 GCA_964396485.1 uncultured Alcaligenaceae bacterium | reverse complement strand
ACCAACCTGAAGCGCATGCTGGCCTATTCGACCATTTCGCACATGGGTTTTCTGCTCCTCGGCATCCTCAGCGGTACGCTCGAGGGATTCGGCGCGGCGATGTTCTACACCGTCATTTACGTGCTGATGGCAATGGGCACTTTCGGCATGATCCTGCTGCTGTCGCGGCAGGGCTTCGAGGCCGAGAACCTGGAGGACTTCAAGGGGCTCAATCAACGCGACCCCTGGTACGCCTTCATCATGATGCTGCTGATGTTCTCGATGGCGGGCATCCCGCCCACCATGGGATTCTGGGCCAAGCTGTTCGTGCTGCAGGCGGTGCTGTCGGTGGGTTATGTCTGGCTCGCTGTGGTGGCCGTGCTCTTTTCGCTCATCGGCGCGTTCTACTATCTGCGCATCGTCAAGCTGATGTACTTCGATGCGCCGACCGACGCGGCGCCGATTGACCCGCGCGCCGATATCCGGGTATTGATGTCGGCCAACGGCCTTGCAGTGCTGGCGTTCGGGTTGGCGCCGGGCTCGCTCCTGGCCATATGCGAACGCGCAATTCAGCTTTCCCTGTGAGTGTGGATTTCACCGAGAAGAAGATTTCCTCGCAGCAGGCCTACCGCGGCCGCCTGCTGCAGGTGAATGAGGACGAGGTCAGGTTGCGGGACGGCAGCCATGCCCGGCGCGAATACGTCCTGCATCCCGGAGCTGCCTTGATCCTGCCGATCTTCGACGACGGCTCGGTGCTGCTCGAGCGCCAGTTCCGCTATCCGGTCGGAAGCCATTGCTACGAACTGCCCGCCGGCAAGCTCGAGCCAAACGAGCCGCCGCTGGAAACCGCCAGGCGCGAGCTTCGGGAGGAAACGGGTTATGTGGCGGCGGAGTGGCGCGAGCTCGGCCGGCTGCATCCCTGCGTCGGGTACTCCAACGAGACCATCGAATTCTTCCTGGCGCGCAAGCTCGAATTCAGGGGCGCACAACTCGACGAAGGCGAGTTTCTGGAGACGTTGCGGTTGCCGCTTGCACAGGGGCTGGACTGGGTACGACGCGGGAGCATAAGCGACACGAAAACCATCCTCGGCCTGTTCTGGGCCGAGAAGATTCTCAGGGAAGCCTGGTAGAAAACCCCGGCGGGATCAGGCGCGCCTGGCTGCCTGCTGCTCCGCGCCGTCCGACGCCGGGAAGGGCTGTGGGTGGCCGAACACGAAGCCCTGGCCGTACTGCACGCCCATCTCGGTCAGGATTTTCAACACTTCCGGATTCTCGACCCACGCGGCGATCACCTGCTTGTCGAGTCCCCGCGCCACGTCGCACAACGCGCGCACGAACAGGCGATTGGCTTCGTCGGCTGCCAGACCGCGTATGAAGTTACCGTCGATCTTCAGGTAGTCCACCTCGAAGCGCTTGAGGAAATAGAACGAGCTGAAACCCGCCCCGAAATCGTCGAGCGCAAAGCGGCAGCCCAGTTTCTTCATCTGCGAGATGAACTCCTGCGTGGCGCCCACTTCCGCCATCGCCGCGGTTTCCGAGATCTCGAACACCAGTTGATCGTGATCCACCGGTGCGGCTGCGAGCATGCCCTGGAAGCGCCGCACCCATTGCTGGTCGGAGAGGCTTACGCGTGACAGGTTCACGAAGTAGCGCATTTTCTGGCCGCGCATCTCCGGCTGCTTCAGGACTTCCAGGACCTTGGCCACCACGCGCAGATCAATTTCCTGGACCATGCCGAGCGATTCGGCCACTTCGATGAACTGTCCCGGCAGGACGATGTTGCCGCTGCGGTCAACGACGCGCACCAGCACCTCGTGTTGCACAATTATCTGATCCGCGAGCCTGACCACCGGTTGCGAGTAGAGCAACACGCGGTCCTCGTCCAGCACTTCGCGCAGTTCCCGCGCCCAGTGCACGCGCCTGTGGGTGCTGCGCAGGTCGTCCGGATTGTGGTCGTGCAGCACGAAGCGGTTGCGGCCGTTGTCCTTCGCCTGGTACATGGCGATGTCCACGTTGGCGAGCAGCGACGCCACGTCGTTGCCGTGGAACGGATAGGCCACCACGCCAGCCGAGGCGGTCAACGTCGACAGGCAGCCCTGGTCGCCCAACTGGAACTTGTAGTGGCGCAGCGCGGTGAGCGCGCGTTCGGCGACCTGCGCGGCCTCGGCGCCCAGCGCATCCGGAAGATGCAGCGCGAATTCGTCGCCGCCCAGGCGGAAAACCTGCGCGTTCTCGTCTTTCACCACGTCCTTGAGCAGTCCGCCAATGCCGATGATCAACTGGTCGCCGGCACGGTGGCCGAAGTTATCGTTGATGTATTTGAAGTGATCGACGTCCAGGAGCAGCACCGAACCTTTTTCGCCGTCTGCAAGCGCGGCTTCAAGCACTTTCTGCAGCGAAACCCGGTTGGGCAAAGCGGTGAGCATATCGTGGGTGGCGAAGCGTTCGATTTCGAGCGCCGCCTTGTGCTGCTCGGTGACGTTGCGCGCGGTGCCGCGCTGGCCGATGACCGTGCCATTGTCGTCATATGAGCTGCGGGCGTTGATTCCCACCCAGCGATCATTGCCGTCGGCGGATATCAGATGGGTGAGGTAGTTCCTGACCTCGCCGTTCCTGCGCAGCGTGGACAGGAAGCGGCGGTTGGAAACGTGGGACAGACCCGCTTCGAAGTCGAAGAAGCAGCGGCCGATCAGGTCCTTCTGCTGCAAGCCGAATATGTCGACGCAGCCGTTGTTAAGGTAGGTGAAACGGCCCAGCGCATCGGTGGTCCATATCAGATCGTGGGAAGTCTCCACCAGGTCGCGGTAGCGTGACTCGCTCTCCAGCAGCAGTTGGATGATGCGGCGCTTTTCCCTGAGCGTCCTGCGCGCGGCCGCCAGTTCGTCTTCGTACTTTTCGGCTTCCTGCTTGTCGCTGCCGGCGACCAGGGCCGGACCGGCCAGACCGTCGATGATCTCGCACGCATAACGCCGGTGACCGCCGTCGGTGCGGCGGGCCACCAGCACGCCCTGGGCGTCCCAGCGCCTGAGTTTCTGCACCGGGATGCCGAGCCTTGCCGCGGCTTCCTGAATCGAATATTCGGGAAGTTCGTGCGCCATTGCGCGACTGGTACTCCATTGATGCCGGTTGGTCGGGCCGGCAAACCCAGCACGCCGGCGCATCAGTGCAGGTGCTTGGCGACGCCCGGTTGGTCCCGGCGCACGCTCGTCGTGCGGTCGTTCTGCCGCGAAACCAGCCGCTGCATCAGCTTGAGATCGCGATGGCTCAGGTTCAGCGCCGTTTCGACCCACGCCTCGACCACGCCGATCAGTTCATCGTAATCGAGCTTGTGGACACGCCTGCGCGCGGCGGCGAGGCCGGCCATGGCGTTGCGGCTGCGGCTGCGGGACCGGATGAAGCCGGCGATTTCCGCTTCACCCCGGCCCTGGTCCACGACCAGATCCACTACCCCCATCGCCAGCATATCATCGGCGCTGTACATCTTGCCACTGGTGATCAGGTTCTCCGTCGCACGCTTGCCCACCTTGCGCTCCAGGAAGGAACAAGCCCCCATCCCCGGGAACAGGTTGAACAGGATCTCCGGAAAGCCGAAGCGCGCCTGGCGCTCCGCGACCAGCACCTCGGAGGACAGCGCCGCCTCGAACCCGCCGCCCAGGCATTCGCCTTGGATCAACGAGATCGTGGTGATCGGCAACTCATGGCCGAGGTAATTGCGGTACAGGACATCCACGCAGGCCTTGCCGTAGCCGAGCAGGCCGTCCCGGTCCTGACTGTCGATCAGCTTTGTGAACAGGCTGAGGTCGCCGCCAAGATTGAACACGCCGGGCACCTTGGAGGCCAGGATCGCGTACTCGACGGGTGCACTCTCGCCTCCGCAATTGACTTCGCCGCCGGTATGGGTGATGAAACGGCAGTAGCGGTCCAGGTCGCGCAGCAGGTCGGGATTGAAATTGGGCCGCGGAGTCGGATTCCAGCGTAACCACATTGCGTGTTGTTCCCGGTCGAAGAAAGCCGACAGCTGTTCCGAGAAAAAGTACTCGGTCGCTTCCCCGGCAGGCTCGGCGCCAGTCGATGCTGGGACTTTCAGTATGGCCTGCGGGATATTCATGTCCATTTTCAATTCTCCTGTGCGAGTGGATTTAGGTTTTTGAATAGGCCGCCACGGGACCTCCCCCAAAGCGGCTTGCGATTGAACTGTAGATGAAGATACTGGCGAAAAGCAAATCTAACACTTTGATAGATTTAATTTTTTTGCTTTGTCGTCAATAATTTGGATGAGCTTGTCACCCTAAGACGACAAAAAAATTTGTGTTTTGCTTTTTAACCCGAGCGGTGACCAAAGTGTCGATGAGCTTCAAGAACGCCGTTCAAGCTTTGGATTTCGTTGACGTTCCACTCAAGAAGCGCTAGAAAGGAAACCCATAAGAACGACAGTCGTACGTCCGGTCCCCAATGCGCTTCCTCCTCCGTTCCATCGCGCGGCTGCTATTCCGCGTCAAGGTCGTCGGCGACTTGGCGCCGTTCGGGCATGCGGATCGGCTGCTGCTCGTCGCCAACCACCATTCGCGGGTCGACGCGGTATTGTTGGCGCTGTTCCTGCCGCGCACTCCGGTCATCGTCGTTCCGCCAGAGGAAACGCGTAGCCGGTTGATGCGCTGGTTGCTGGGGCACGTCAATCACGAAGTGCACGACCTGAACAATCCCCTCAGCATGAAGCCGCTGCTGCGATTGCTGCGCGGCGGACGCCCGGTGGTGCTGTTCCCGGAGGGGCGCATCGCGCGCAACGCTGCGGTGATGAAGGTTTACCCGGTAGCCGCGCTGATCGCGCTCAAGAGCGGCGCTGCGGTGCTGCCGGTGCACGTGGAAGGCGCCGGCCAGTGGTTCAGCCGCTCCGGTTCGACATCGTTTATGCGGCGGCTCCTGCCCTCGGTGACGGTGCGGCTGTTCTCGCCCACGCGCATAGACGGCGGTGCCGCCGGAAGCGCGCGCCGGCGGCGCGCCTTCGCAACCCGCAGGCTCACCGCGATCATGCAGACCATGGCGCTGCAGTCGCACGCCTGCAAGCCGCTGTTCGAGTGCTTTCTCGATGCGGTCGCGGCGCACGGACGCGCCGCGGTGCTAATGGAAGATCAGAATGAAGAGCCGCAGACTTACGGCCAGTTGCTGCGCATGAGCCTGGCAATGTCGCGGCTGCTCAAGCGTTTTACCAGCGAGGGCGAGAACGTCGGCGTGCTGCTGCCGAACGTGGTCCCGGCGGTGGGCGTGGTGATGGGTCTGTCGGCCGCCGGGCGTGTGCCGGCCATTTTCAACTACACGGCGGGCCCGCTGGGGGTGGAAAGCGCGCGGGTTGCGGCCGGCGTGCGCACCGTGATCGCTTCGCGCAAGTTCATCGAACAGGCGCATCTGCATTCGCTGCTGGATGCGCTTGCCGGCTGCAACATAATCTATCTCGAGGACCTGCGCAGTCAGTTCGGCTGGCGCGACAAGTTGTGGCTGATCGGTTTCGCACTGCACTTTCCGCGACTGGTGTGTGCCAGGCAGTCCACGCTCGATCCCGCGGTGGTGTTGTTCACTTCCGGCTCGGAAGACCGGCCCAAAGGGGTGGTGCTGTCGCACCATGCTATCGTTGCCAACGTGGCGCAGATGCGCGCGGTGTTCGACTTCTCGCCCGAAGACAAGATCCTGAATCCGCTGCCGCTGTACCACGCCTACAGTTTTACCGCCGGCGTCATGCTTCCGCTTTTCACCGGCACGCGGCTGTACCTCTTCATTTCGCCGCTGCGCTACCGCGCCATTCCCGAGATTGCGTACCGGCGCGATTGCACCATCCTGTTCGGCACCAGCACCTTTCTGTCGTTCTACGCGCGCTACGCCAACCCGATGGACTTCTGCCGGTTGCGCTACGTGATCTCCGGAGGCGAAAGGCTTTCGCCCGAAGTCTCAAGGGTGTGGATGGAGAAATTCGGGTTGCGCGTGCTTGAAGGATATGGATCGACCGAATGCGCGCCGGTGATTTCGCTGGCCACGCCGTCCGCTTACCGCCGCGGTGCGGTGGGGCGATTCCTGCCCGGAATCGACTACCAGATCGAACCCATGGACGGCATCGACAAGGGCGGCGTGCTGCACATCCGCGGGCCGAACCTGATGCTGGGCTACTACCGCTATGCCAATCCAGGTGTGATCGAGGCGCCCAAGTCGAGCGTGGGCGAAGGCTGGTACGACACTGGCGACGTCGTTGAAGTGGACCACGACGGCATGCTCAGCATCTCGGGTCGGGTGAAACGCTTCGCCAAGATCGCCGGCGAAATGGTGTCGCTGGACATGATCGAGCACGTGGCGCGCGAAGCTTCGCCCGAGCACCATCATGCTGCGGTGCTGACGCTCCAGGATTTCGGCGGCGAGTCCACAGTGCTGATCACCACCGATGCGCAACTCACCCGCGCCCAACTGCTGGTGGCGGTTAAGGAGCTGGGAACGCACGATCTCTCGGTGGCGCGCCGCATCGTGCCCCTGCGCGAGATCCCGCTGCTTGCTTCCGGCAAGGTCGACTACGTCGGACTCAAGAGTCTCGTCGAGGGCGACGCGGTCCGGAAACTGCTGGCTGCGATGGCCAGGAACCCGCTGGATACCGAGTCCCGCCCCGCCGCAAAGTAGTCATTGCTTGCTTCGAAGGGGATTCCCGCCATGGCCGAAGCCGCCGCCAAAGAAACGCTGGGCTTCCAGGCCGAAGTCAAGCAACTGCTCGGTTTGATGATCCACTCCTTGTACAGCAACAAGGAGATTTTCCTGCGCGAACAGATTTCCAACGCCTCGGATGCCTGCGACAAGCTGCGCTTCGAGGCGTTGACCGATCCGGGGCTGTTCGGGGCCGATCCCGACCTCCGCATCCCGATCTGGTACGACAAGGCGGCGCGCACGCTCACCATTTCCGACAACGGCATCGGCATGTCCCGCCAGGAAGTCATCGACAACATCGGCACCATCGCCAAGTCCGGCACCCGCGAGTTCTTCGATCGCCTGACCGGCGATCAGGCCAGGGACGCCCACCTGATCGGCCAGTTCGGCGTGGGGTTCTATTCCTCGTTCATCGTTGCGGACAAGGTCACGCTGGTCACTCGCCGCGCGGGCCTGGGCAAGGAACATGGAGTGCGCTGGGAATCGTCCGGCGAGGGCGACTACACCATCGAGACCGTGGAAAAAGAGGGCCGCGGCACCGACGTGACGCTGCATCTGCGGGCGGGCGAGGACGAACTGCTGGATGGCGTCCGTTTGCGATCCATCGTCCGCAAGTATTCCGACCACATCACGCTGCCCATCCTGATGAAAAAAGAGGAGTGGAGCAAGGAAAAGGGCGAGAACGTCGTCAAAGACGATGACGAAAAGGTCAACCAGGCTTCCGCGCTGTGGGCGCGCCCCAAGTCCGAGATCAGCGAAGAGCAGTACCAGGAGTTCTACAAGCACGTTGCCCATGATTTCGAGCCGCCGCTGGCCTGGGTGCACGCAAGAGTCGAGGGCAAGTCCGAGTACACCCAGTTGCTATACCTGCCGGCGCGCGCACCCTTCGATCTGTGGGATCGCGAGCATCGCCACGGCATCAAGCTCTACGTGCGGTGCGTGTTCATCATGGACGATGCCGAGCAACTGATCCCGGCGTACTTGCGGTTCGTGCGCGGAGTGGTCGATTCCAACGACTTGCCGCTCAACGTCTCGCGCGAAATTCTGCAGGAATCGAAGGACGTCGAGGTGATCCGCAAGGGCTGCGTCAACAAGGTGCTCGGTCTGCTCGAAGATCTCGCGGAGAACCAGAAGGAGAAATACGCGCGCTTCTGGAAGGAATTCGGCCGCGTG
>CAYNFN010000055.1:0-3951 GCA_964396485.1 uncultured Alcaligenaceae bacterium | reverse complement strand
GGACTCGGCGGGCGTAGCCTCGGGGCGGGTAGGAGCGCATGGAGGCTGTGTCAGTCATTGTAAATGGAGCGCTTGTACGGCTGCTCCCGCAAACGGGCGTACCGCTAACGAGTCACAGCCGTCCGGCTACACGGCGTCCTCACCGTCTTGCCCTCGACCCGAATCGCCTCGGTCGCGCATACGGGACTTATGCCGAGCATCCCTAAGTTACGGCAGCAGGCGCCCTGCACCAGCGCGCACCCCGATTCCATGTTGCGCGGGACTCCGGGCCGGGGCCTGCGGCTATAATCGCTTTGATCCCAGACCCGCATCGATGGCCGCCATCCGCCTGCTTCCCGACCTCCTGATCAGCCAGATCGCGGCTGGGGAAGTGGTCGACCGGCCCGCCTCCGCACTCAAGGAGTTGCTGGAGAACAGCCTGGACTCGGGCGCTTCCGACGTGACGGTGCAGCTTGCCGAGGGCGGCATCAGGCAGATCCGTGTTGCCGACAACGGCGCAGGCATCGGCAAGGACGACCTGCCGCTCGCGCTTGCCCGCCACGCCACCAGCAAAATCGCTTCGCTCGAAGACCTGGAGCGCGTCGCCAGCCTGGGATTCCGCGGTGAAGCACTGGCCAGCATTGCGGCCGTTTCCCATCTGAGCCTGCTGAGTCGGACCAACGACAGCCCGCATGCCTGGAAGGTGGATGCGAGCGGCGGCTCATTGTCCGCACCCGAGCCCGCCGCCGCCGCCGCCGGCACCACGGTCGAAGTGCACGACCTTTACTTCAACACCCCTGCCCGGCGCAAATTCCTCAAGAGTCCGGCGACCGAGTTCGCCCACAGCGAAGAGACTTTCAGACGCATCGCCGTGTCGCGCCCGGACGTGCGCTTTACGCTCACGCACAACGGCCGCGCGCAGTCGCACCTGCATCCAGCAAGCGCCGAGGAGCGCATCCATGCCGTACTGGGAGAAGCGTTCCGCGAAGCCGCGATCCCGGTCCGGGTCGAGGCCGCCAGCTTTCGTCTGCGCGGCCTGGTCGCCCGACCGACCTATTCGCGCGGGGCCCGCGACGCACAGTACTTGTTCGTCAACGGCCGTTACGTTCGGGACAAGTTGCTGGCGCACGCGGTGCGCCAGGCCTACCACGACGTGCTTCATCACGAACGCCATCCCGCCTACGTGCTGTTTCTGGACCTGGACCCGGCGCTGGTCGATGCGAATGTTCACCCCACCAAGATCGAGGTGCGATTCCGGGACTCGCGCGGCATTCACCAGTTCGTCTTTCACGCCCTCGAGAAGGCGCTGGCCGGGACCCGTGCGGGAACGTCGCCGGCGCAGGAGTCCGGCATTGCGATGGCATTTCCGCGCGCGGGCGCAACCGCCTTTCGCCAGTCGGGAATTGAACTGGGCGCCGCGGAGCCGGCAGCGTTTTATGCAACGCTGTTCGGCGCGGGTCAGGCCACACTGGAGGCACCGGCACACGCACCTGCAACGTTGCCGCACGACGCCCCGCATCCCCTCGGCTTTGCGCTGGCGCAGCTTGCCGGGATTTACATCCTGGCGCAGAACGATAAGGGCCTGGTGGTGGTGGACATGCACGCCGCCCACGAGCGCATCGTCTACGAGCAGCTCAAGAGCGCGCTCGACGATGACCGCATCCCGACGCAGCAGCTGCTGATCCCGGCCACGATGGCGGCGAGCGCGCTCGACGCGGCGACTGTCGAAGACAATGCGCAGACCTTGTCCAGGCTCGGCTTCGAACTCGCGGTCATCGCGCCAAACGCCATCGCGGTACGCGCGGTGCCGATGACGCTCACCCAGGCCGACGCCGTTGAACTCGCCCGCGACGTGCTCAGCGAAGTTGCGCAGTTCGGCGGCAGCCGGGTGCTCGCCGAGCGCCAGAACGAAATGCTTTCCACCATGGCCTGTCATGCGGCGGTCCGGGCCAACCGCTCGCTTACCCTGGCCGAAATGAACGCGTTGCTGCGCGACATGGAAGCAACCGAGCGTTCCGGCCAGTGCAACCACGGGCGGCCGACCTGGTTCCAGGTCACGATAGGCGAGCTTGACAAGATGTTCATGAGAGGACAGTGACGGGTGACAGGTGACGAGTGACGGCTCCTCTGGTCTGGTTACGAAGTCCCTGTCACGTCGCCGCTTGAGCTCCAGGTGAAATCGAATACAACCTCCGTTACTCGTCACCCGTCACTCGTCACTGAGCAGGCACGGCCTCCGGCCGTGCTGCTCATGGGTCCCACCGCCAGCGGCAAGACCGGGGTGGCTGTGGAACTGGCGCGGCACTTTCCTGTGGAAATCGTCAGCGTGGATTCCGCGCTCGTGTATCGCCGTATGGACATCGGCACCGCCAAACCGGATCTCACAACCCGGCTCAAGGTGCCCCACCATCTGATCGACCTCATCGATCCCACCGAAGGCTATTCGGCGGCGCAGTTCTGCGAAGACGCGCTGGAGGCGATGAGCGGCATCGTCGAACGCGAACGCGTGCCGCTGCTCACCGGCGGCACCATGCTCTATTTCAAGGCGCTCCAGGAAGGGCTTTCCGACCTGCCGGCAGCGGATGCGGACATCCGCATGGTGATCGACGCAATGGCCATTGAGGCCGGATGGCCCGCCATACATCGGGAGCTCAAGCGCATCGATCCGGCCACCGCCGAACGCCTCGACCCGAACGATGCGCAACGCATCCAGCGCGCAATGGAGATTTTTTACCTGACCGACAAGCCGATGTCCGAGTTGATCGCAGCCGGCAGGAGCGCAAGCCTGCCCTATCGCCTGATCACGATCGCGCTGATTCCGGGGGACCGCGCGGCTCTGCACCAACGCATCGCCGCGCGTTTCGAGGAGATGCTGGAACTGGGACTGATCAACGAGGTGCGCGCGCTGCGCGAGGACTACGACCTCAAGCCCTCACTGCCTTCGATGCGTTGCGTGGGCTACCGGCAGGCGTGGCAATACCTCGATGGCGAGTTCGGGTTGGGGACGTTGCGCGACAAAGCCGTTGCCGCGACGCGGCAGTTGGCAAAACGCCAGCTGACCTGGCTGCGCGCGATGGAAGGGGTGACTACTTTCGACTGCTTGGCGGAGGACCTGCACGAGCAGGTCGGCGAGTGGCTGAAGCGGAATCTTGATTGCGACTTCAGCTAACCAAACTCAAGGTCAAAATCAAGACCTTCGCTCTCGTGGTGAGACTTCAAGCGATTGCCGGGGCGCCTACGCCCCGGCCGAGATAGTGCCTACATGCCCAGCGCGGCGATGCCGGCTTCGGCAACCTGCGCATCCTGCGCCGAGGTGACTCCGCTTACCCCGACCGCGCCGACCACCTGCCCGCCCACCACGACCGGCACGCCGCCTTCGAGGAGCACGGCGGTCGGCGAGATGGATGTGATCGAAGGCCGCGTCTTGGCCAGCTCGTCGAAAACCTTGGTCGGACGCTTGAATGCCGCCGAGGTGCGCGCCTTGCCGATGGCCACGTCAATGCTACCGGTTTGCGTGCCGTCGATCCGCTGCAGATAGACCAGATGTCCGCCGTCGTCCACCACGGCGATGACCACGTTCCAGTTGTTCTTCCTGGCTTCGGCTTCCGCCGCCGCGGCGATTTTCTTCGCGGCTTCGAGCGTCAGCACTTTTTTGTCGGCAAGCTGGGCGTTCGCGTTCATCGACAGGGCCGCGAACACGGCCAAAGCGACCAGGGAAAGCATTCTTTTCACGAGCAACATAACTCCTCCTCACTATTGATCCGGTTGATTGATCCGGCCCGGTTGCAGCTGTCGAGCACAGACGGGCTTGTCTAAGGAAGCTCTGACCAAGTTCCACGACGCGCGTTGCGCCAGGTGCGGATGACTGCTAGGCGTCGCTCCGCAGATGCGGCTGAAGCCCCAACAAGGAGCGTAACAACGCAGGCGCCGCACCCTGGCACAACCCAATGACATTTCGACTCTTTCGAGGGA
>CAYNFN010000054.1:0-18527 GCA_964396485.1 uncultured Alcaligenaceae bacterium | reverse complement strand
ACCAGAAGTTCTCTGCCATCGTCCCCAGTATCACCAGGAACTCGCCGACAAAGCCGCTGGTGCCCGGCAAACCGGAATTGGCCATCGCGAAGAGCGTGAAGAAAGCGGCAAATACTGGCATCCGGTTCACCACCCCGCCGTAGTCCGCGATCAGCCGCGAGTGCATGCGGTCATAGAGGACGCCAACGCACAGGAACAGCGCTGCCGAAATGAAGCCGTGGGAGACCATCTGGATCACCGCGCCTTCCATGCCGTGGTCGTTGAACAGAAAAATGCCCAGCGTCACGAATCCCATGTGCGAAATCGAGGAGTAGGCGATCAGCTTCTTCATGTCGGTCTGCACCAGCGCCACCAGTCCGATGTACACCACCGCGATCAGGGACAAGCCGATGACGACCGGGGCGAGCACGTGGCTGGCGTCCGGCAGGATTGGCAGAGACAGCCGGATGAAACCATAGGCGCCGAGCTTCAGCATCACGGCCGCCAGCACCACGGAGCCGCCGGTGGGCGCCTCGACGTGGGCATCGGGCAGCCAGGTATGCACCGGGAACATCGGCACCTTGACCGCAAACGCGGCAAAGAAGGCAATGAACAGCAGGATCTGCGTGCCCAGAGGGATCGGCAGACGGTAGTAGTCGGCCATTGCGAAGCTGCCCTCGGCGACAACGTACAGATAGATGAATGCAACCAGCGTCAGCAGCGAGCCGACCAGCGTGTAGAGGAAGAACTTGACCGCTGCATAAACCCGGTTCGGGCCTCCCCACACGCCGATGACGATGAACATCGGAATCAGCGTCGCCTCGAAGAACACGTAGAACAGCGCGGCATCCTGCGCGCAGAACACGCCGTTCATGACCCCGGAAAGGATCAGGAAGGCCGCCGTGTACTGGGCCACCCGGTTTTCCACCACTTGCCATCCCGCCAGCACCACCAGCACGGTGGTGAAACAGTTGAGCAGGATCATCAACAGCGAAATGCCGTCGATACCGAGGTGATAGTTGACGTTGTAGGACTCGATCCAGGGTATCAATTCCACGAACTGCATCCCCGCGGCGCCCGGGTCGAATCCGGCGTAGAGAGGCAGCGCAACCACAAAGCCACCGACGGCGCCGGCGAGCGCCAGCCAGCGGGCGACATTGGCATGGCGGTCGGAACCGGTGAACAAAACCGCGACTGCGGCAAGGATCGGCAGCCAGATGACGGTGCTGAGTTGAAACCCGGAGAACATCTAGTTTTTCACCACCGGGAACACATCACGAGCGCGCGAACCAGAGGGTAAGCAGGGTCACCATGCCGATGATCATGGCGAAGGCGTAGGTATAGACATACCCGGACTGGAGCTTGCGAGCTACGGTCGCCAGCCAGCCGACCAGTCTTGCGGAGCCGTTGACGAAGCCGTCGATCACCGCGACGTCGCCGCCCTTCCACAATCCGCGTCCGACCACGCGCGCACCGCCGGCAAAGAACCAGTCGTTGAAGCGGTCGAAATAGTACTTCTGGTCGAGCACGGTATAGAACGGCGAGAACCGCTGCCGCAACTTGTCCGGCAGATCGGTACGCTTGAGATACAGGTAGGCCGCGCTGGCAATGCCGGCAACGGCAAGCCAGAGCGGCCAAGTGGCAAGCGCGTGCACCATCATCGCGAATACGCCGTGAAAATTCCTGCCCAGCTCGGCAAGCACGTCGTGGGATTCGGCAACCACGATGGCATCACCGAAGAAGCCGCCGAACAGCACGGGCCCGATGACCCAGCCGGCGCAGATCGTCGGCACAGCAAGTATTAGCAGCGGCACGGTCACCACCCACGGGGATTCATGCGGTGCGTGGCCCTGCCCGTGTCCGTGATCGTCACCGTTCACGCGGAAACGCTCCTTGCCGTGGAAAGTCATGAACAGCAGCCGGAAGGTATAGAACGCGGTGACGAATACGCACGACAGTACGCAGAAGTGGGCAAAACCGCTGCCCGGCAACTGCGACAGATGCACCGCCTCGATGATCGCGTCCTTGGAGAAGAAACCGGAGAATCCGGGGATGCCCGCGCTTGCCAGCGCGCCGATCAGCATGACGGCGTAGGTGATCGGGACGTACTTCCTCAAGCCCCCCATCCTGCGCATGTCCTGTTCGTGGTGGAGGGCGATGATCACCGAGCCGGCGCCGAGGAACAGCAGCGCCTTGAAGAAGGCGTGGGTTACCAGGTGGAATATGGCCCCGGCGTAGGCCGATGCGCCGAGCGCCACGGTCATGTAACCGAGTTGCGACAGGGTCGAGTAGGCCACCACCCGCTTGATGTCGTTCTGCACCACCGCCACCAGCGCCATGGACAATGCGGTGATCGCGCCGATCACCATCACGACCGACAGCGCCGTTTCCGACAGCTCGAACAGCGGCGACATGCGCGCCACCATGAAAATGCCCGCGGTCACCATGGTGGCGGCATGGATCAGCGCCGAGATCGGCGTCGGGCCTTCCATCGAGTCCGGCAGCCAGACGTGCAGCGGAAATTGCGCCGATTTGCCCATCGCACCGATGAACAGCAGGATGCAGATGGTGGTGAGCAGCGGCCAGCCGACGTATGCCAATTCCACCGTCGCGCCGGTCAGTTCGGGTGCGCGGGCGAAAACCTGCACGTAGTCGAGCGAACCCCAGTACACGAATATCAGCGCAATGCCGAGCAGAAAACCGAAATCGCCGACGCGATTGACCAGGAAAGCCTTGAGGCCGGCATAGATCGCGCTCGGGCGCGTGTACCAGAAGCCGATCAGCAGATAGGATACGAGGCCAACCGCTTCCCAGCCGAAGAACAGCTGCAGGAAGTTATTGCTCATCACCAGCATCAGCATCGAGAAGGTGAAGAGGGAAATATAGGAGAAGAAGCGCTGGTAGCCGGGATCGTCCGCCATGTAGCCGATGGTATAGATGTGCACCATCAGCGAGACAAAGGCCACCACCAGCATCATGGTGGCCGACAATCTGTCGATCAGGAATCCGATTTCCAGCGAGATGTCGCCGGTGGTGATCCAGGTATAGACCGGTCCGTTGAAGGTGTTGCCCGCGAGCACGTCGCGAAACACCAGAAAGGCCGCCACCGTGGACACCATCATGCCGATGATCGCCACCCAGTGCGTGGCGCGCCGGCCGATCAGCCAGCCCAGCAGGCCGGTGATCAGCGCGCCGGCAAGGGGGGTGAGGGGGACGATGAGGTAAAGAGTCTTCATTGCATTTCGAGCATGGGTGACGAATGACGGGTGACGAGTGACGAGTCATCCCGTGTGCCGGTTCTTTTCGCTTTTGTCACTTGTCACCTGTCACTTGTCACCTGTCACTAGCCCTTGAGCTTGTCCAGATCATCGACGTTGATGGTGCGCACGTTGCGGAACAGCACCACCAGGATCGCCAGACCGATTGCCGACTCGGCCGCCGCCACGGTAAGGATGAAAAACACGAATACCTGACCTGCGGTGTCCTCCAGAAAATGCGAAAAAGCGACGAAATTAATGTTCACCACCAGCAGCATCAGCTCGATCGCCATCAGCAGGATGATCACGTTCTTGCGGTTGAGAAAGATTCCCACCACGCTGATCGCGAACAGGACGGCGCCGAGAATGAGGTAGTGGGAGAGGGAGATCATTGCCCCACTCCCGTCGGGCAAGTGACGAGTGACGAGTGACGAGTGACGGCCAAACATCCCTCCCGCGTCTGTGCATGCGTCATAGATTGAACTCTTTCAACCTGGCTCTTTTTCGGTTTCCGGCAATTCCCTTCATCTCCTGTCACCAGTCACTTGTCACTCGTCACCGGGTCTTTCTGACGGCATTGAAACCAAGCGCACGCGGTCCTTGCGGCGCACGTTGACCTGCGTCGCCGGGTCGAGGTACTTGGTGTCCTTGCGATGGCGCTGCGTCAGCGCAATGGCAGCGACGATCGCCACCAGCAGGATCACTGCGGCGATCTCGAAGGGATAGACGTAGTCGGTATAGATCAGGAGGCCAAGCTCGCGCGTGTTGCTGTAATTCCCGCCCCTGGGCTCGGGTGCCGGCATGCCCTCGAGGTTGAAATAGCGGGCGCCGAGGATGATCGCCATTTCCGCCACCATCACGCCGGCCACGATCAGCGCCGGCACCAGGTAATCCCAGTAGCCCTCGCGCAGGCGGTCGAGGTTGATGTCGAGCATCATCACCACGAACAGGAACAGCACCATCACCGCGCCGACGTAGACCAGCACCAGAGCGATGGCGAGGAACTCGGCCTCGAGCAGCATCCACAGCGCCGCGGCGGTAAAGAACGCCAGCACCAGGAAAAGGGCCGAGTGCACCGGATTGCGCGCGGTAATCACGCGCAGCGCGGCGAACACCAGCATTGCCGCGAAGAAATAAAAGACGCCGGTCTTGAAATCCATGTTCTTTTTAGTAAGGATTGAGGAGTGAGAGGGCCGCCCTCCTCACTCCTCATCCCTCACCGGTACGCCGCGTCGTCGGCGCGGTCCTTGGCGATCTGTTCCTCGTAGCGGCCGCCAATCGCCAGCAACATCTCTTTGGTGTACAGGAGATCTCCACGCTTTTCCCCGTGGTATTCGAGGATGCGGGTCTCGACGATCGCGTCCACCGGACAGGACTCCTCGCAGAAACCGCAGAAGATGCACTTGGTGAGGTCGATGTCGTAGCGCGTGGTACGGCGGGTGCCGTCGGCACGCTGCGCGGGTTCGATGGGGGTCGCCAGCGCCGGGCACACCGCTTCACACAGCTTGCAGGCGATGCAGCGTTCCTCGCCGTTGGGATAGCGGCGCAGCGCATGCAGGCCGCGGAAGCGCCCCGACTGCGGGGTCTTTTCTTCCGGAAACTGCACCGTGATCTTGCGCGCGAAGAAATAGCGGCCGGTAAGCATCAGACCCGTCACCAGTTCGAACAGCAGGAAGCTGCGGAAGAAGTCGCGGATGCGCTCGATCATTTTTCCGCCCTCACCATGGCCAGTACCGTGTCTGCATCAGTCCGCTGACCAGAACCAGCCAGACTATCGTCAACGGGATGAATACCTTCCAGCCCAGCCGCATGATCTGGTCGTAGCGGTAGCGCGGGAAAGTGGCGCGCAACCACAGGAAACAGAACAACAGGAAGGATACCTTCAGCGCCAGCCACGGGAAACCGTCCGGAATGAAGGGAACCGGCGAGAGCCAGCCCCCGAGGAACATGGTCGACGCCAGGGCGGAGACCAGGATCATGTTCGCGTACTCGGCCAGGAAAAACACTGCGAACGCGGCGCCCGAGTACTCGACGTGGAAACCGGCCACGATCTCGGACTCGCCTTCCGCAACGTCGAAAGGCGCGCGGTTGGTCTCGGCCACGCCGGCAATGAAATACACCAGGAACATCGGCAACAGCGGGATCAGGTTCCAGCCCAGCAGTCCCCACCCGGACTTCTGCTCGTTGACGATAGTGGAGAGGTTCAGGCTGCCTGACATCATCAGCACGCACACCAGCGCGAAACCCATCGCGATCTCGTAGGAAACGATCTGCGCCGCCGAGCGCATGGCGCCGAGAAAGGCGTACTTGGAGTTCGACGCCCAGCCGGCAATGATCACGCCGTACACGCCCCTCGAGGTGATTGCCATCACGTAAAGCAGCCCGGCGTTGACGTCCGCCAGCACCAGCTCCGCAGAAAACGGCACCACCGCCCACGCCGCCAACGCCGGCATGATGGCGAGCACCGGGGCCAGCATGAACAGAAATTTGTTCGCGCCGGAGGGCACGATTACTTCCTTGAACAACAGCTTGAGCACATCGGCGAACGGCTGCAGCAGGCCCTTGTAGCCGACGCGGTTCGGGCCGATGCGGATCTGCATGTAGCCGATGATCTTGCGCTCAGCGAGCGTAAGGTAGGCCACGCTGAGGATGATCGGAATGACGATGGCGAGAATTTTCGCCAGCGTCCACAGCACAGTGACCCCGTCGGGCCCGATGAGATCCTCCAGGAAGGCTAAACTCATGCTGTCTCTCTGTGCGGCGCGGTTGAGCGCTCCAGCGTCACCACGCCGAACATCGCTCCCAGAGCAGCGGTTTCGCGGCAGCCCGAGGGCAGGCGCACACAGTTCGCGGGCAGGCGGTCGTCGCGGCCGAAGGGCAGCGTAGCTTCGCCGCCCTCCTGCAAGATCCTGAGGCGGTCGCCCTGGCGCAGCCCGAGCCTTTCGATCAGGCTCCCGGGCAGCCAGGCCGTCCCCACTTGCGCGTCCCGAGTCTGCTGCAGCGAATTCGCGCGGCGCACGATCGCGTCCGCCTGGTAGATCGGCACTTCGCCGATTCTTTCGATTTCGGCTCGCCCGCTGCCGGCGGACTGCGCCGGAGTGATCACCGCGGGGGCACCGCCGATTTCGTTCGACAGCATGGATGCGACGTCGCCGACCGCAGTTTGCCACTCGCCGCGCACCTGCTCGATGCTGTCGAAGTCGAAACCCGGAAGGTCGAGAAGCGTACCGAGCACCCGCAAAACTTTCCACGCCGGGCGGGTTTCGCCCAGCGGCCGCACCACTCCATGAAAGCTCTGCACCACGCCCTCGGTGTTGACGTAAGTGCCGGCGGTCTCGGTAAACGGCGACACCGGCAGCATAACCTGTGCGTACTCGGCGGCGCGTTGCCGGTACGGGGACATGACCACCACCAGTTCGGCGCCCTGCATCGCGGCGCGTGCGGTGCGCGGGTCGAAGGTATCCAATTCGACTTCCGCGTTCAGCAGCAGATAAGCGCGGCGCCGCTGGATGAGCATCTGCGCGGCGTTCAGGCCCGAAGGTTCGCGCCCGAACGGCAGCGCGCCGGCGAGATAACCGCCGACGCTGTTCGCCGCCTCGCCGAGAAAGCCGAGGCTCGCGCCTACGATTCTCGCCAGTTCCTGCGCCAGGCGATGCAACTGGCAAGCCTGTGGGTGATGCTGCGCGAGGTTGCCGAGAAGTACCGCGCGGCTCTCACCAGAAACCAGACTTTCCGCGATCGCGCGGGCGGGATCGCTTACCTCAAGGCCGGCCACCGCCGCCGGCACAGCCAATGACTTCGCCTCGGCGGCGGCTTTCAGCACCTGGCCGAGCGCTTCGGGCATCGCACTCGGGGCGACGATCGCCTTGTTGGCCACGCGCATCAGCAGATCGTCGTCCACCGGATTAATCAGATTAAACTGCGCCCCTTTCTTTACCGCCTGGCGGAAACGATGAGCCAGCAACGGATGGTCCTTGCGCAAGGTCGAGCCCACCACCAGCACCCGGTCCAGCCCATTGATCGCGGCAACCTTCATTCCCAGCCAAGGCGCGCCGCGCTGGCTCCCGTCCCCGGAAAAGTCGGATTGACGCAGACGGAAATCGACATTGCCGCTGCCGATGCCGCGCGCAAATTGGCCGAGCAGATAAAGCTCTTCCAGGGTCGCCTGCGGCGAAGCAAGCGCGCCAACCGCGTTGCCTCCATGCGCATCGCGGATGCGCCTGAGTCCCCCGGCGACGAACTCGAGCGCGGTGGTCCAGTCCGTCTCCTCCCAGTTGCCGTCGCGCTTGATCATCGGCGCGGTCAGCCGCTCTTGCGAGTTGAGCGCCTCGTAGGAGAACCGATCCCGGTCGGAAAGCCAGCACTCGTTGACGTCTTCGTTCTCGAGCGGCAGCACGCGCATGACGCGGTTGTCCTTCACCTGGACCACCAGATTGGAGCCGAGTCCGTCGTGCGGGCTGATGGACTTGCGCCGCGCCAGCTCCCATGTGCGCGCCTTGTAGCGGAACGGTTTGGAGGTGAGCGCGCCCACCGGACAGACGTCGATCATGTTCCCCGACAGTTCGGAATCCACGGTGCGCGCCACGAACGGCATGATCTCGGCGTGCTCGCTGCGGCCGACCATGCCGAGTTCCATGATGCCGGCGATCTCCTGACCGAAGCGCACGCAGCGGGTGCAGTGAATACAGCGGGACATCTCGTCGGCGCAGACCAGCGGCCCGAGTTCCTTGTTGGCGACCACCCGCTTGGGTTCCGTGTAGCGGGAGCTCGATGCGCCGTAGCCGACGGCGAGGTCCTGCAACTGGCACTCGCCGCCCTGGTCGCAGATCGGGCAGTCGAGCGGATGGTTGACGAGCAGGAATTCCATCACGCCTTTCTGAGCCTTGATTGCGGCCTCCGAGTGGGTATGGACCTTCATTCCCTCGGTGGCCGGGGTGGCGCAGGCAGGCAGCGGCTTCGGCGCTTTCTCCACCTGCACCAGGCACATGCGGCAGTTGGCGGCGATCGATAGCTTCTTGTGATAACAGAAATACGGAACGTAGATACCGAGTTTGTTGGCGGCATCCATGATCGTGCTGTTGTCCGGCACTTCGACCGGCCGGCCGTCTACTTCGAGGTGCGCCATCAGTTTGGCCTCATACAAGGCACTTCTTGTAATCGATGTGGTACTGGAACTCTTCGCGGAAGTGCTTGATGAAGCTCTTCACCGGCAGCGCCGCCGCGTCGCCCAGCGCGCAGATGGTGCGGCCGGCGATGTTGTCGGCCACCGAGTTCAGCGTTTCCAGATCCTCGGTCCGGCCCTGCCCATGCTCGATGCGATGGACCATCCGGTACAGCCAGCCGGTGCCTTCGCGGCAGGGCGTGCACTGGCCGCAGGATTCCTCGAAGTAAAAATACGACAGCCGCTGCAACGCGCGCACCATGCAGGTGGTCTTGTCCATGACGATCACCGCCCCGGAGCCCAGCATCGAACCGGCCTTGGCGATCGAATCGTAGTCCATGTCGGTTTGCATCATGATTTCGGCGGGCAGCACCGGCATGGAAGATCCGCCGGGAATGACGGCTTTCAGCGTGCGTCCGCCGCGCATGCCGCCGGCCATCTCCAGCAATTTCGGGAATGGCGTGCCGAGCCTGACTTCGTAGTTGCCGGGACGCTCGACGTGACCGGAGACCGAAAAGATCTTGGTGCCGCCGTTGTTGGGCCGGCCGAGATTCAGGAAGGCGTCGCCGCCATTGGCGATGATCCAGGGCGCCGCGGCAAACGTCTCGGTGTTGTTGACGGTGGTCGGCTTGCCGTACAGGCCGTAGCTCGCCGGGAACGGCGGCTTGAAGCGCGGCAGGCCCTTCTTGCCTTCGAGCGACTCGAGCAGCGCGGTTTCCTCACCGCAGATGTACGCACCCCAGCCGGGGTGCGCGTACAGATCGAAGCTGAATGTCGAGCCGAGGATGTTCTTGCCGAGATAGCCGGCGTCGTAGGCCTCGGCAAGCGCGTCCTCGAAGCGCTCGTACACGTCCCATATCTCGCCGTGGATGTAGTTGTAGCCGGCGGTGATTCCCATCGCGTACGCCGCGATCGCCATGCCCTCGATAACGACGTGCGGGTTGTAGCGCAGGATGTCGCGGTCTTTGAATGTGCCCGGCTCGCCTTCGTCGGAGTTGCACACCAGGTACTTCTGGCCGGGGAAGGCGCGCGGCATGAAGCTCCACTTCAGCCCCGTTGGAAAGCCTGCGCCGCCACGGCCGCGCAAAGCCGATTTCCTCACTTCGGCGATCACCTGCTCCGGCGCGATGTTCTCGCGCAGGATCTTCTTCAACGCCTCGTAGCCGCCGCGCGCCTGGTAGTCCTTCAGCCGCCAATTGAGCCCGCTGAGCCCCTTGAGGAGGATCGCTTCGGGGCCATAGATATCCGGCGCGAAAGGCGGTTGAGGGGCGTTCATGTCCTCAGCTCCTCGATCAACGCATCGAGTTTGTCCAGCGTCATGAAGGACAGCATTTTCTTGTCGTTGTGCAGGCACACCGGCGCATCGCCGCAGGCCCCCAGGCATTCGCCTTCCTTGAGGGTGAAACTGCCGTCCGGGGTGGTTTCGTTGAAGCCGATGCCAAGTTTCTTCTTCAGGTGTTCGGCCGCATCGGCAGCACCCGACAGCGCGCACGGCAGGTTGGTGCAGATGGTGATCTTGTTGCGCCCGACCGGCTGCAGGTCGTACATGGCGTAGAAAGTCGCCGCTTCGTAGACCGCAATCGGAGGCATGCCCAGGTACTGCGCGACGAAGTCCATGGTCTCGGTGGAAAGCCAGCCTTTCTCGTCCTGCGCGACGGTGAGCGCGGCCATCACCGCCGACTGCCGCTGGTTCGGCGGATACTTGGTGATCGCCTTGTCGATCTTTGCCAGCGATTCCGGCGACAGCATCATGGGCGCGTTCATAAAGTCAATTGACTGGATTCACCGGATGAACAGAATGAACAGAATGAACAGAATGAACAGAATGAACAGAACAATGACCCCAAATAACTCCGTGCCATCATGTAAATCCTGTTAATCCTGTCTCTGTCGTAGTTCAACGGTCCACCTCGCCGAAAACGATGTCCTGGGTGCCGATGATGGCCACCACGTCGGCGATCATGTGCCCGCGCGCCATCTCGTCGAGCGCCGCGAGGTGCGGGAAGCTGGGCGCCCGGATCTTCAGGCGGTACGGCTTGTTCGCACCGTCGGAAATGAGGTAGATGCCGAACTCCCCCTTGGGCGCCTCGACCGCGGCGTAGGTCTCGCCCGCCGGCACGTGCATGCCTTCGGTGAAAAGCTTGAAGTGGTGGATCAGCTCTTCCATGTTCATCTTCATGTCCACGCGCGAGGGCGGCGCCACCTTGTGGTCGTCGGTGATGACCGGTCCGGGGTTCTTGCGCAGCCAGTCTATGCACTGCCTGACGATGCGGTTCGACTGGCGCATTTCCTCGATGCGCACCAGATAGCGGTCGTAGCAGTCGCCATTGACCCCGACCGGGATGTCGAAATCCATGCGATCGTAGACCTCGTAAGGTCGCTTCTTGCGCAGATCCCGCTCCACCCCCGAGCCGCGCAGCATCGGGCCGGTGAAGCCGAGCGTGAGCGCGCGCTCGGGCGACACCACGCCGATGCCGACGGTGCGCTGCTTCCAGATGCGGTTGTCGGTGAGCAGCGTCTCGTATTCGTCCACATATCGGGGAAAGCGATCGGTGAAGTCCTCGATAAAGTCCAGCAGCGAGCCCTGCCGGTTCTTGTTGAGTTCGCGCACCGCCTTCTCGTCGTGGATCCTGGAAGCCTGGTAATGCGGCATGGCATCGGGCAGGTCTCGATAGACCCCGCCCGGTCGATAGTAAGCAGCGTGCAGGCGCGCACCGGAGACCGCTTCGTAGCAGTCCATCAGGTCCTCGCGCTCGCGGAAACAGTACAGGAACACGGTCATGGCGCCGATGTCGAGGCCGTGCGCCCCGAGCCAGAGCAGGTGATTCAGCACCCTGGTGATCTCGTCGAACATCACGCGGATGTATTGCGCCCGCTGCGGAACCTCGATACCGAGCAGCTTCTCGATCGCCATCACGTAGGCGTGCTCGTTGCACATCATCGACACGTAGTCCAGGCGGTCCATGTACGGCACCGACTGGAGGAAAGTCTTGTGCTCGGCAAGTTTCTCGGTTGCGCGATGCAGCAGACCGATGTGCGGGTCGGCGCGCTGGATCACCTCGCCGTCCAGTTCCAGCACCAGCCGCAACACCCCGTGCGCCGCCGGGTGCTGGGGCCCAAAATTCATGGTGTAGTTACGTATCTCCGCCATGTTCAATCGACAGGATTTACAGGATTAACAAGATCCCAATCAAAACAATTCGCAGGTTTAATCATGTAAATCCTGTTAATCCTGTCTATTCAGCTCTCTGCCATATCTATTGGACAGGATTGACAGGATGATCAGGATTGAAAACACTATACCCGGACTTGATCATGTAAATCCTGTTAATCCTGTCTATTCAGCTTTTTTTAACTTCCGTATCGGCGTAGTTTTCCTCGCGGACCACGCGCGGCACGGTCTCGCGCGGCTCGATGCTGACCGGCTGGTAGACGACGCGGCTCTGGTCCGGGTCATAACGCATCTCCACGTACCCTGAAAGCGGGAAGTCCTTGCGGAATGGATGGCCTATGAAGCCGTAGTCAGTAAGGATGCGGCGCAGGTCGGGATGTCCGGGGAAAACGATCCCGAACAGGTCGAAAGTTTCGCGCTCGTTCCAGTTGGCCGACGCCCAGATCCCGTTAACCGAATCCACGGAAGGAAAATCGTCGTCGGGGGCGAATACCCGCAGCCGCAGGCGCTGGTTGTGCGAAACCGAAAGCAGGTGGTACACGACTGCATAACGCGGGCCTTCGCGCGGGCGATTGCCGTAGTCGAGGTAATCGACGCCGCATAAATCGACGAGCTGCTCGAACCTGAGCTGCGGATGATCGCGCAGTTGCGCGGCCGCCCACGGAAGATCCGTCGCCTTGACCACCAGCGTCAGCTCACCATAGGACTCGTCAAGGCCGGCGATCCTGTCGCCGAGCAAGGACTTCAGGTTTTCGGCAAGCGCCGCGAGCTTGGTGTTCATGGCCAGAGGGTTCAGCGCGCGATGGTGTTGGTGCGGCGGATCTTGTTCTGGAGCTGGATGATTCCGTAAAGCAGCGCTTCCGCAGTGGGCGGGCAGCCGGGAACGTAAACATCCACCGGAACGATGCGGTCGCAGCCGCGCACCACCGAGTAGGAATAGTGGTAATAGCCGCCGCCATTGGCGCAGGAGCCCATCGAGATGACCCAGCGCGGCTCGGCCATCTGGTCGTAAACCTTGCGCAGCGCAGGCGCCATCTTGTTGCACAGCGTGCCGGCTACGATCATGACGTCGGATTGGCGCGGGCTGGGACGGAACACGACGCCGAAGCGGTCGAGGTCGTACCGCGCCGCGTCGGCATGCATCATCTCAATCGCGCAGCAGGCCAGGCCGAAGGTCATCGGCCACATCGAGCCGGTGCGCGTCCAGTTGATGACGTTGTCGATGGTGGTGGTGACGAAGCCTTTTTCGGTAACGCCTTCGATGGTCATTTCGCCGCCTCCGAACCGCATGGGGAAATCGCACCACTACCGTGTCGGCGGCCGAGACCGCTCGTTTTGCTGTCGATCCCCATGAAAATGGGACCCCGCGCCAGGTAGCTCACGGTCTCAATCCCACTCTAACGCCCCCTTTTTCCACTCGTAAACGAAGCCGATGACGAGTATCGCAAGGAATATGACCATGGAAACGAAGCCAAAGGTCCCGATTTCCTCGAGCACGACCGCCCACGGGAAGAGAAAGGCAATTTCCAGGTCAAACACGATGAACAGGATGGCGACGAGGTAATAGCGGACGTCGAACTTCATCCTGGCGTCCTCGAAGGCCTCGAAACCGCATTCGTAGGGGGAAAGCTTCTCGGGATCGGGCCGGTGAACGCCGAGCAATCTGCTCAGACCACCACCCAACAGGGGAAGCGCCACTCCGACGGCCAGGCCGACGAAGATGAACAGCAGAATCGGAAAGTACTGCTCAAGCATTGATCACTCCCGACCTGTCAGCAGACAGGATCAGAATCGATTGCGCGCGCCAGGTTGTGCCCTTGGTCCGCCTGCGTCTCCGCGCTTCTGCCTGCGGCGGAGTCATGTCTGCCGCACTCTGTATGCTTTGGTGCCGACGGGGAGACTCGAACTCCCACGGGTTACCCCACCACCCCCTCAAGATGGCGTGTCTACCAATTTCACCACGTCGGCGTGTCAACTTGAGTGTTAAGTGTTGAATTTTGAATGTTGAATCAAGAACGCCGGCTTTTCCCGCGAACTCAACACTCAACATTTAGCATTCAATATTGCCTCACTTCGGTATGTCCTGCGCCTCACCCCTCACTCCTCACCCCTCACCTCTCTCGCCTCGCTTTTACTTCGGTACTTCGTTCGCCTTGGACTCGCCGTCAGGCGCCGGCACCGTGCTCGATGGCGCCGGAACGGCTTTCGCCGGTTCGACCGGTGCCTCCTGGTGCGTGGACATCACCCCTTCGGGCCTGCCCTTGTGGCTGGCCACGTAGGTCAGACCGAGGCTGGTTACGAAGAACACCGCCGCCAGCACTGCGGTTGTGCGGCTCAGAAAATTGGCCGAGCCGCTGGAGCCGAACAGGCTGCCGGCGGAGCCACTGCCGAATGCCGCTCCCATATCCGCGCCCTTGCCGTGCTGGAGCAGCACCAGCCCGATTACGCACAAGGCCGTAGCCACATGAAGAACAAGAATCAAGGTTTCCATAAGTATCCTGTCGTTTCAGCGATCAGCTTTTTCAGCTGCCCCGCCCGGTCGGCGAATCCGCCGCCTTGCAGATCGCAATGAATTCCTGAGCCACCAGCGAAGCGCCGCCAATCAATCCGCCATCGACGTCCGGCATCGCAAACAATTCGGCGGCGTTCGCAGCCTTGACGCTGCCGCCGTAAAGAATCGGAGCCGCATCGCCAAGGCTGCCGTCCCGTTTGGCCAGCAAGCCCCGAATGTAGGCGTGTACCGCCTGCGCCTGTTCCGGGGTTGCAGTCCTGCCGGTGCCGATCGCCCAGACCGGCTCGTACGCCAGGACCGCGCCTTTCAGTCCCTCGCCGCCCAATTCGTCCAGGACCGCGGCGATCTGCCGTCCCACCACGTCTTCGGTCATGCCACTCTCGCGTTCAGCGAGCGTTTCGCCGACGCAGATGATCGGTACCATGCCTGCCGCCAGCACCGCTTTCGCCTTGAGCGCAACCGTGCGGTCGTCCTCGCCGAACCGTTGCCTGCGCTCGGAATGTCCAACGATCACGTATCGGCAGCCAAACTCGCGCAGCATCCCGGCGGAGACTTCGCCGGTAAACGCTCCTTTGGGATGCTGGCTGACATTCTGGGCGCCCCATGCCACTTTCGACCCGGCCAACGCTTCCTGGGTCTGGGCGAGGTAGGGAAAAGGGACGCAGACCGCGCAGATCGCCCTGCGCAGCCCAGCTACGGCCACCACGACCGCGTCGAGGAGGGCCTGGTTTTCTGGAAGGCTGCCATGCATCTTCCAGTTGCCCACCGCCAGCCGCTGCCGCATGCGCTATCCCACCGGAAAAACTGATGAATTTTACCTGTCCGGGGGAAGGGGGGTCAACGTTGTGCGCCGCGAAATCAAGGCTGGCGCAAGACTGGGGAACGGCTCCGAGGAGAATCAGGGCGTTAGCGACTCAGCCGACCACTCGCGAGTGATGGGATTGGCCCAAGCCGCTGCGTGCAGGACGATTAGCCGAAGCGTCCAGTTATGTATTGGCTTCCACGTATTAGTTCCGACATAACCTGAAGGTTAGTCTTCTCTGAAACCTTCGGTTCTCTGAAGGTTAGTGTCCGCCGCTACAGCACGATCGGTTCGCCTCAGCCGAACCTTCCCGTGATGTAGTCTTCAGTGGCCTTGTTCTTGGGCTTGATGAATATGGTATCGGTGGCGTCGAACTCGATCATCTCGCCCAGATACATGTAAGCGGTAAAGTCCGACACGCGCGCCGCCTGCTGCATGTTGTGGGTGACGATCAGGATCGTCACCTTGTGCTTCAGGTCGGCGATCAACTCCTCGATGCTCGCCGTCGCGATCGGGTCGAGCGCCGAGGTGGGTTCGTCGAACAGCAGAATTTCCGGCTCGGTGGCGAGCGCCCGCGCAATGCAAAGACGCTGCTGCTGCCCCCCGGAGAGGTTGAACGCCAGATCATTTAGCCGGTCCTTCACTTCGTCCCACAGGGCAGCGCCGCGCAGCGCCTGCTCCACCTTCTCGTCAAGTGTCGCCACGCTCCTCACGCCGCGCACGCGCAGACCGTAGGCCACGTTCTCGTAGATCGATTTCGGGAAGGGATTGGGCTTCTGAAACACCATGCTGATGCGCATGCGCACTTCAATGGGGTCCACCTGCTGGTTGAGAAGGTTGGTATTGTCGGGTTGCAGCCGGATCTCGCCTTCGTAGCGGTTCCCCGCGTAAAGGTCGTGCATGCGGTTGAAACAGCGCAGGTACGTTGACTTGCCGCACCCGGAGGGTCCGATCAGCGCCGTGACCCTCTTCTCGTAGATCGGCATGTTGATGTGCTTCAAGGCGTTGAACGCGCCGTAGTAGAAACTCAGGTCCTGCGCCTCGGCCTTGACGACGAGATTCGCTTTCGCGGCGGTTCCTTCAGTGATTTTCGACATGGTGATTCCTTACCACTTGATTTTCTTTCTGAGCCGGTAGCGAATGTAAATCGCCAGGGCATTCATGGACAGCGTCATCACCACCAGCACCAGGCCGGCAGCGGCGGCGTTCTGGTGGAACGCCGCCTCTGGACGCGAAGTCCAGTTGAACATCTGTATCGGCATTACGGTAAACGGCGCGAACAGCCAGTCGAACAGTCCCGCCGGCGGATCGCCGCTGAACGGCGCCGGCGGCAGGAAGGCGATGAATGTCAGCGCACCGATGGTAATGATCGGCGCCGTTTCGCCGATTGCGCGCGCCATGCCGATGATCACGCCTGTCAGGATCCCCGGAAGCGAATAGGGAATAATGTGGTCCGCAGTAGTCTGCCACTTGGTTGCGCCCAATGCGTAAGCCCCCTCGCGTATTACTGCCGGTATCGAGCGGATCGCTTCGCGCGTGGCGACGATCACCACCGGCAGGATCAGAAGCGCCAGGGTCAGGCCGGCGGAAAGAATGCTCTGTCCGAAGCCGAACTGGTATACGAACAGCCCCAATGCGAGCAGGCCGTAGACGATCGAAGGCACGCCCGCCAGGTTGGTGACGTTGATCTCGATGATGTCGGTGACCCAGTTCTTTGGCGCGTACTCCTCGAGATAAACCGCGCCGGCCACGCCGAGCGGCACAGCGGTGACCGCGGTGACGATCATTACCAGCGTGGTCCCGACCCAGGCCGAAAGGATGCCCGCCTGTTCGGGATGGCGTGACGGGAAATTGGTGAAAAATTCCGGCGAAAGACGGTGCGCACCGTCCATTGCCATGCCGGCGAACAGGGAAGCAAACGTGAGCACGCCTACCATCAACGCCAGGACGCCGATGGTCGCAAAGATGAGGTCCCAGCGCTTGTGCTTGGTGATAAGCGCCCGGATCTCGGCTACCGTCATGTCGGCCATATCAATAGGCCTGCCGGTATCTGCGCTTCAGCATATGCCCGAGGATGTTGAAGAACAGCGTCAATAACATCAGGGTAAGACCCGCGGCAAAAATGGTCTGATAGCCGATACTGCCGTGCGGCAGGTCGCCGAGCGCAACCTGCACAATGTATGCAGTGATGGTGGCCGCCGGTTCCGTCGGGTCAAAGGTCAGGTTCGGCTGCATGCCTGCCGCGACCGCCAGGATCATGGTTTCGCCCACTGCGCGCGAGATGCCGAGAATGTAAGCGGCGGCAATCCCCGAAAATGCCGCCGGCGTAACCACCCGGATCGCTGTCTGGAAGCGCGTGGCCCCCATCGCATACGAGCCTTCGCGCATCGCCATCGGCACCGCGCGCATCGCGTCTTCTGACACCGAGCTTACGTAGGGAATGATCATGATGCCCATCACCAGGCCCGCGGACAGCAGGTTGAAGCCCGGCAGGCCGGGGAAGAAAAACTGCAATGCCGGCGTCACGTAAAGCAGCGCGAAATAGCCATAGACGATGGTGGGCACGCCGCCCAGCAGTTCGAGGAAAGGCTTCGCCACTTCCCGTATCGAGAACGGCGCGAACTCCGACAGGTAGATCGCGATGATGGTGCCCAGCGGGATTGCCACCGAGAGCGCAACAAAAGAGCTGACCAGCGTGCCCGAAAGCAGCACCATGATGCCGTAGTGCGCGTCATCGAACAGCGGCGTCCATTGCGTATCGGTGAGGAAGTCCCAGAGCGGGACATGCTGGAAAAACTGGTACGACTCGGTAACCAGGATGACGACGATACCGACCGTAACCGCGACCGACACCGATGCCGCGAGGAAAAGAAGAACCTCGATGAAGCGCTCGCGAATATGGCGGGATTTCCTCTTCGCGAGCCGCGCGCTGACTGTGTTATCCGCCAAGATATTCAGGCCGTGGGTGGGGGCGACGGAACTCATTGGTTCGTAGCCGGGGCTATTATTACAGAATTCTCAGATCACCCGGAACCCGGGCAAAAAACAGGAGGGGCAGCGCCCCTCCTGTGTGGCGGAAACGCGCTTGGTTACAGCTTCGCTTCCATCTTCATCAGTTGCTGGATGGTCAGTCCGACCTTGTTCTCGCCGCCGAACTTGGTGCCCAGCACCTTCTTCTGGATGTGATCGTTGTTGTAGGCGTAGGCATCCGCGGGAAGCGGAACGTACTTGACTTCGCGCACCAGCGCTTCGGCATTCTTCATGTAGAACTCGAGGAACTCCCTGACTTCGGGACGCTCGAGCGATTTGGCGCTGATATAGATGAAAATCGGACGCGCCAGCGGCTGGTAGGAGCCGTTCATCACGGTTTCCATTGAAGGCAGCACGCCCTTGGCGCCTGATTTTTCCGCCACCGCGACTGCTTTGAGCTTTTCCTGGTTTTCGATGTAGTAGGCCAGCCCGAAGAAACCGAGCGCATTGACGTCGCGCGACACGCCCTGAACCAGTACATTGTCGTCTTCCGAAGCGGTGAAGTCGCCGCGGCTGGACTTGGCCTTGCCGTTGATCGCCTCGGTAAAGTAGTCGAAGGTGCCGGAATCGGCACCGGCGCCGAACAGCTTCAACGGCGCGTCCGGAAATCCCGC
>CAYNFN010000053.1:0-4030 GCA_964396485.1 uncultured Alcaligenaceae bacterium | reverse complement strand
ATACCGCGCTGCGCGGCGGCGCTCAACGCCGCTTCTGCCAGCGCCGAGTGGCAGCGATACACGCCGCTCGCGCCGGTTTCGACCAATTTGGAAAAGTCGCCCTTCATTCGATGATGCGCCTGAAGCTGCGGTAATGATCTTCAGTGTAGTAGAACTCGGCGCGCTTGACGGCAACAATTCTACGCGCGCCGCGATCCCTTCTGCCGGGTGTAATGACGGTGTACTCGCGATAGGTGCCGCGTGCGGCCGGCGGCAGCAATGCCTCCCTGTTGGCGAACACGCTGCCGTCTCGGGCATGGGGAAAGGGGCCGCCGGCGCGGATGAGGGCCAGTGTCGCGCGCGCCTCGGGTGGCAGATCGGACACCCGGATGCAGGGAATGGCAGAGTTGGGCGCGCCCCGGTCCTGCGGCTGCGCGGTCAGCGCCGCGAACGCCGCCAGCAACAGCAAGCCGGCCAGTGCCAGCGCGAAACGCAGAGATTTCATTAGTGTCATGTCCCGGTCGAGGAACATTCTCATGGACATTCAGGGGATTACCAGAAGCAACGAGCCTTTTGAAACGAGTCGCAGGCGGCCCGGTGCGGCGCCCGTCTTGCGGGCAGACAAAGCGCCTTGCGAGCTCGTTGGCCCGTCGACCAAGGATTTTGTCAGACCTGCCCCTGCCTTCCTTTCTTTACGCCTTTGCGTCAAGGTCTTATTTCCAGGATTATCTTGCCGACGTGCGCGCTCGATTCCATTAGCGCGTGCGCCGCCGACGCTTCCTCCTGCCTGAAGGTCCGGTAGATTACCGGTCTGATCTTACCGGCCTCGATCAGCGGCCAGACTTTCTGCTTCAGTGCCTGCGCTATCGCCCCTTTGACTTCGACCGAGCGCGCGCGCAGCGTTGAGCCGGTGATGGTCAGGCGCCGGCGCAGTATGTCGGTCATGTCGATCGTGGCTTTGGTGCCGCCGAGGAAGGCGATCAGCGACAGCCGCCCGTCGTCGGCGAGGCAGGCCAGTTCGCGCGGTACGTAATCGCCGCCCACCATGTCCAGGATCACGTCCACGCCCTTGCCGCCGGTCAGCTCCTTCACAATCGCGACGAAATCCTCGGTGCGGTAATTGATCGCGCGGCTGGCGCCCAGTTTCTCGCAGGCGGCGCATTTTTCGGCCGAACCGGCGGTAACGAACACGCGATGGCCGAACGCCCGCGCCATCTGGATCGCGGTGACGCCGATGCCGCTCGATCCTCCCTGTATCAGCAGCGTCTCCGGCCCTTTCAGCCCCGCCCGCTCGAACACGTTGACCCACACCGTGAAGAAGGTCTCGGGAAGCCCCGCGGCTTCGATGAGCGTGAGTCCGCGCGGAATCGGCAGGCACTGCGGCGCCGGGGCGGCGACATATTCGGCGTAGCCGCCGCCGGTAACCAGCGCGCAGACCTGATCGCCGGGTCTCCATTCATTCACTCCCGCGCCGGCGGCGACGATGGTGCCGGCGACCTCGAGCCCGGGGATGTCGGATGCGCCGGGCGGAGGCGGGTAGCCGCCCTTGCGCTGCAGGACGTCGGGGCGGTTGCCGCCGGCAGCGGCGACCTCGATCAGCACTTCATTGAAAGCGGGAACCGGTACCGGACGCTGGCTAACGCGCAGGACCTCGGGCCCGCCTGGTGCGGTAATTTCGATTGCGCGCATTTGCACAGGGAGCGTTGCAGGCATGATGGGATGAATGGCGGCGACGGTTGTGGCGAAGAACTCTTATAACATTGCCGCAACGGCTGCCTCAAGTGCGTTTGCGCCGGGGTTGGGCTTGCGGCATCATCGCCGCCATTGGAAGAGCGCCACCGTGGAGGAAAAAATGGAATACCGCAAACTCGGCAACAGCGGTCTCGAAGTCTCGCCGCTTTGCCTCGGCACCATGATGTTCGGGGACCGCACCGACGAAAAGGAAGCCGCGCGCATCGTCGACTCCGCGTTCGACGCCGGAGTCAATTTCATCGACACCGCCGATCAGTATGCCAAGGGCGAATCGGAGCGCATCACCGGTAAGCTGATCGCCGCCAGGCGCGACTACTGGGTACTCGCCACCAAGGTTGGCAACCGCATGGGCGAAGGTCCGAATTGCGTCGGACTCGGCCGCAAGTGGATGATGCAGGCGATCGACGCCAGCCTGAGGCGGCTGGGTACCGATTACGTGGACATCTATTACTTTCACCGCGACTTCGATGACGCGCCGTTGGAGGAAGCCCTCAGGGCCATGGACGACATCATCCGCTCCGGCAAGGCCCGCTACTTCGGCCTGTCCAACTTTCGCGGCTGGCGCATCGCCGAGATCATGCACCTGTGCCGGTCGCTGAACATTGCGCAGCCGGTGGTTTGCCAGCCGTACTACAACGCGATGAACCGTCAGCCGGAGGTCGAGATCCTGCCGGCATGCCGGTACTACGGCATCGGCGTGGTGCCCTACAGCCCGCTGGCGCGCGGCGTGCTCACCGGCAAGTACCAGCCAGGTGCGGCGCCGCCGGTGGAAACTCGCGCAGGCCGCAACGACAAACGCATGATGGAGACCGAATTTCGCAAGGAGTCGCTGGCGATCGCGCAGAAGATCAAGGCCTTCGCGGAGAAGGAGGGCATGGGCCCGGGCCATTTCGCGGTCAACTGGGTGCTGAACAATTCCATTGTGAACAGCGTGATCGGTGGTCCGCGTACGCTCGAGCAGTGGCAGGATTATCTGAAAGCGCTCGAGTTCAAGCTCGACGCCAAAGGCGAGGCGCTGGTGGATTCGCTGGTGCGCCCCGGGCATCCGTCCACGCCGGGATTCAACGATCCGCAGTACCCGCTTTCGGGACGGATTCCGCGCAACGGCTGAATCTTTACCGCAGAGGCGCGGAGGCGCAAAGGAAACGCAGAGAAAACCAAACGAAACGTGGCAAAAAGCGCGGGATTCCGATTTGCCCGACCCAGTCGATATATCGCGGTGGTGCGACTATCCACCTCTTATCTTCACCGCAGAGGCGCAAAGGCGCAGAGGAAACGCAGAGAAAACCAGTCGATGCGTGACAAAATGCGGGCGGACTCCGATTTGCCACCACCCGATCGACCATTCGCGGTGTCGCGACGATCCACTTCAGATCTTGCATTTTCACAGCAATTTGTTTTTGCTTTCCTTTGCGTTTCCTCTGCGCCTTTGCGCCTCTGCGGTGAAGGTTTAGATAAGGATTTTTTCGAGAGCGGCGCGCATATCCGCCGGCAGCGAAGTGGCGCGGCGCGAAGCGCGGCCCACGTACACGTGGATGAAGTAACCCTGGGCCGACGCAATCTGTTCTTCGTTGCGGAATAACCCGATCTCGTAGCGCACGCTGCTTTTGCCCAGTTTCGCCACCCGCAGGCCGGCGTGTACCACGTCGGGGAAAGTGATCGAGGCGAAATACTGACAGTGCGTTTCCACCACCAGCCCTATGACCTTGCTGGTCTCGATGTTGAGCGCGCGCTGCTCGATCAGGTACTGGTTCACCACCGTGTCGAAGTAGCTGTAGTACACGACGTTGTTGACGTGGCCGTAGACGTCGTTGTCCATCCAGCGGGTGGGGATCGACTGGAAATGGCGGTAGGCGTTGCGGTTCTCGGGCACCGGTCTTTTCATGGATTTTCGGTTCTCATCTTTCAAGGCGTTAACCACGGAGGACACAGAGGACACGGAGGAAAAGCAAAAATGAGGAAGAACGAACTGGGGATAGAAGCGAGGTGACTATACGTGACTCTCTGGCCCCAATGTCGCCTGTTCTGGAGCATCCGCAACTGAAGCTTCTTACACTCGGTTGCTTTTTCGCTCTTGCCATTCCTCCGTGTCCTCTGTGTACCCCTCAAGGGGGTATAGAAAAGAATCCTCCGTGGTGAGAAGTTTTTACCGCTGACCGGGAAGGACAGTCCGCCCGGCGAAGACGGCGTTGGCGCCGAGCGCCTCTTCGATTCGCAGCGCCTCGTTCCACTTGGCCATGCGTTCGGAGCGCGCGAACGATCCCACCTTGAGCTGGCCGGCATCCCAGCCGACCGCGAG